>CAJCJC010000030.1 GCA_903970575.1 Alphaproteobacteria bacterium | reverse complement strand
TTCGTCAACGGACCAGAGCCATGTTGAAGAGCCTCCTTCACGTCTCGCCAGCCATCGCCGCGGCGTGCCTGCTGCTCGCGCCGTCCCTCGCCCGGGCCGATGCCGGGATGTGGACCTTCAATAATTTCCCGTCGGACAAGGTCAGGGCGGCCTATGGGTTTTCACCCGACCAGAAATGGCTCGACCATGTCCGGCTTTCATCGATCCGGCTGGCGCGCGGCTGCTCGGCCAGCCTGGCGTCGCCCAAGGGCCTGGTGATGACCAACCATCATTGCGCCCATAGCTGCATCGAACAGCTGTCGACCCGGGACCGCGATTACGTCGAGACCGGATTCTACGCCAAGGGACAGGATGACGAGGTGAAATGCCCCGACATGGAGGCCAATCAGCTGATCGGCATCTCCGACGTGACGGAACGGGTGAAGGCGGCGATCGCGGGCAAGGACGGCAAGGAATTTTCCGATGCGCTGAAGGCGGTGGAGGCCGCGATCGCCCAGGAATGCTCGGGCGGCGACGCGAAGCTGCGCTGCGACGTCGTCGATCTCTATCACGGCGGCCTTTACAATCTTTACAAATATCGCCGCTATCAGGATTTGCGCTTGGTTTTCGCGCCGGAATTCGCCATCGCTTTCTTCGGCGGCGACCCGGATAATTTCGAGTTTCCGCGCTATGACCTGGATGTCAGTTTCGTGCGGATTTACGAGAACGGAAAGCCGCTCGATTCGAGCGCAAATTTCCTGCCTTTCGCCAAGAAGGACCTGACCGAAGGGGACCTGACCTTCGTGTCGGGAAACCCGGGATCGACCAGCCGGCTGGATACGGTGGCGCAACTGGAATTCGATCGCGATGTGCGCCTGCCCAGCACCTTGCTGTATCTGGCGGAGCTGCGCGGCATTCTGGAGGAGTTCAGCCAGCAAGGCGCGGAACAACGCCGGATCGCCGATACGCGCCTGTTCTCGACCGAGAATTCGTACAAGGCGCGGAAAGGGCAGTTCGAGGCGCTGGTCGATCCGGCGCTGATCAAGTCGAAACATGACGACGAGGCGGTGCTGAAGGCCAAGGTGGAGGCCGATCCGCAGCTGAAGGCCGATGACGGCGGGGCCTGGGACGCGATCAAAGCCGCGGTCGACCATCAGAGGCTGATCCGCGACCGATATAATATGCTGGAAGCCGGACAGGGATTCGATTCCACGCTGTTCCGGCTGGCGCGGGCGCTGGTGCGCCACGCGGCGGAAGCGGACAAACCGGACGGCGAACGGCTGCAGGAATACACCAACGACAATTTCCCCTTTCTACGGCAATCGATCATGTCGACCGCGCCGATCTATCCGGAGCTCGAGAAAACCACCTTCCGCTTTTCGCTGACGCTTGTGCAGCGCCTGCTGGGGCCGGACGATCCGACGGTGAGGGACATACTGGGCGATAAATCGCCGGAACAGCTCGCCGCAGAGCTGATCGACAAGACAGGGCTCAAAGACCCGGCATTGCGCAAGAAGCTGCTGGAGGGCGGCCAGGCCGCGATCGATGCGTCAAAGGACCCCATGATCCTGTTCGCGAAGCTGGTCGATCCCCCTGCCCGGGCCATCCGCAAGGATTACGAGGATAATGTCAGCGCGCCCTTGACCAAGAATTCCGGCTTGCTGGCGCAGGCGCGGTTCAAGCTTTACGGCGCGTCGGTCTATCCCGACGCGACTTTCACGCTTCGCCTCTCCTATGGCGCCGTTAAGGGCTACGACCAGCCAAGCGGGCATGTCGTCCCCTTCACGACGATGGCGGGCGCGTTCACTCGCGCTACGGGCGCGACGCCGTTCAAGCTTCCCGAAAGTTGGCTCGCCGCCAAATCGCGGATCGATGGGAGCCAGTACTACAATTTCTGCTCCACCAACGACATTATCGGCGGCAATTCCGGTTCGCCGGTGATCAGCAAGGATGGCGAGGTCGTGGGCCTGATTTTCGACGGCGATATCCAGTCGCTGGGCGGCGATTTCGGCTATGACGGGTCGGTCAACCGCGCCGTCGCCGTCGATACCGGCGCCATTCGCGAAGCGCTGAAGACGATCTATCGCGCGGACAGGCTGGTCAGCGAAATTTCGAGGTAGGGCGGAAGGTCTCTATCTGGCGCCGCAATCGCCGCATTGGCCTTTCACCTCGACGATCTGGCGGTCCGCGCGAAAGCCAGCCGACTTGGCCAGTTTCTGGAGCAGGCTGGAAACGCGCGAGTCAGCGATTTCCTCTGCGCCGCCACAGGTGTCGCAGATGAGAAACTGTACGTCATGGCGGTCGGAGCCCTGAGTACAGGCCATGAAGGCGTTCAGCGATTCGATGCGGTGCACAAGGCCGTTTTCGAGCAGGAAATTGAGCGCCCGATAGACGGTGGGCGGCATCGCTCGGGCGCCCTGCACTTGCATGGTCTCAAGAATTCGGTAAGCGCCGACCGGACGGGCCGCCTCCAGCAGCAATTCCAGAACGAGCCGGCGCGTGTCCGTCAGGGAAACGCCCCGCCGCGCGGCGATTTCGATCGCCTTAACAGTGTAAGGGGACACAACCGCCCCTTCGTGATTCACGTTATTCATTCGTGCATTTTAACCAAATTCGCACGAATCAAAAGCTTTTACTGATCCCGCTGTAAAATCCACGTCGCTGTCCATATTGGGCCGCGCCAACGCCAACCCCAGTGCCGTCGCGAAGCTCATAGCTCTGGTCGAGAAGGTTGATCACATCGAACCGCACCGTTACCCCCGCTAACGGGCCAACCCCCTCTATATCCTGCGCCAGCCCCAGATTTACCTGTGTGTAACTGGGCAGTTTCTCGCCATTGGGCTCGATCGCATTATCGGGGCTGCGCCGAAGCCCGCTGCCGAAAAGGAGATCCAGGCTGGCGCGCAATTGTCCCGCCCGATCCGTGAACGCATAGGAGGCGCCGCCGGAAATCGTCCAGGGCTGATCATGGTCGGTCAGAATGGCGTGGTTCTGAATGTAGGCCAGCTCGGCCGCCGAGAAGAAGAACTGGCTGGATACGATGTCCTTGCCGCGCTCCTCCCCGTAGGCGAGGTTGGCGTAGGCCCCGAACGGACCGTTGTGATAGGAGCCGGTCGCTTCGACGCCATAGGCCCGGCCGAAGCGATAATTGAACGGCGACTGGACAAGCGATTCGCCGAACTGCCCCTCGTCGATCAGGTTGCGCTTGATCTTGTAATAGGTGTCGAGACCGAGATCGAGGCCGGGGATCACGGTGCGCAGCGCGCCGATATCGAAGTAATGCTCCCGCTCCGCGCGCACCGGTCCATTTTCCAGAACCTCCGGCTGCTTGGTCGTGCCGATAAATTTGTCGACCGACTGGCTGGCGACAAGCTCCTGTGGCGGGGGCGTAAAATCGCGGGCATAGCCAGCATGGAAGGTCGTGTCGTCATCCGGCTTCCAGACAAGGTTGATCCTGGGGCTGATCTGGTTCTCGTCCGTATAGGCGTTCACGATATCGAAACGGCCGCCGAAATTCAGCGTCAGCGCATCGGTGATCGCCCATTCGTCCTGGGCATAGAGACCGTACAGATATCCCGTCTTGGCGTTCTGGTCGTAAATCGTGAACGGCTGATCGCTCGTTTGCACGCCGAGCGCGTTTACCGGGAAGACGGCGGAGGTTACTTGCGAAATCGTCCGCTCGGCCGAAAAGAAGACTCCGGCGCGCAGGGTGTGATCGTCGCTCAACGCGTACTTGCCGTCGCCTTGAATGCCGGACGACCAGCTCGACAATTGCGAGCGGTCGGCGAAGCCGTTGAAGATCAAATCGCCGGTTGGGTCCGGCGTGAATTTCGTTTCCGAATAGCGCGTGAACGGCGCGATCTGGTAATCGAGCTTGTCACCCGAGACTTGCAGGGCGACGATGCCGTAATAATTGGTCTCGCGCTGCCGCTCGTTCAGATTGGCGGAGTTGAAGCCGGGAACGCCGGCGAGCGCGTATTGCGCGGTCTGCCCCTGGTTGTTGGGAATATCGAAGAACGCGATCGCGCTTCCGACCATCGCCGAAATTCGCGCATCCGGCGACAGGATGTCCGACAAATAGGCGAATTCATGCGTCTGCGACGTGTGGTCATGGATCGGATTGGCCGACGGGGTCGGGTTTTCCACGCCGATATCGTCGCGGAGGTAACTCGCGGACCCGAAATAATTGAGCGCGCCCGACGATCCGCTCAGGGTGGCCGACGGCTGTAGCGTACCATGGCTGCCGCCATAGACGTCCAGGGTCGCCGCCTGGTCGAAAGCCCCGCTCTTGGTGGTGATGTCGACCACGCCGGAGGTGCGGTAGCCATACTGCGCCGGCAAAGTGCCCGTGATCACGTCGATCGTTTGGGCGAAACGGGGGTCGAGCGCCTGACCGAACCCGGAAATCCCCTCGGGCAGGATGACTCCATTGATCCTGTATTGCAGGTTGGCGTGCTCGTTGCGGACATGCAGTTGGCCATAGCTGTCTTGCGACACGCCCGGCGCCTGCAACAGCACCTGGTTGAAGCTGGTGTCGACGCCTTGCGGCTGATTGGCGATGGCCTTGCTGTCGATCACATAGTCGCTGGCGCCCAGGCTGGGCGATATCTCATCGCGTTTCGTGTCCAGCCTTTTGGCGGTGACGACTATTTCCTCCTCGGGCGCCGCGTTTGCCGACGATGCGGCGGGTGGTTGTGTTTGCGCAAGCGCGGCGCCCGCGACAAAAACAGCGACGCTTGCGAGGAGCCAAGGACGGCGTTCAAGAACCGACATGTAAATTCCTATTCGAAAAGCGTTGCCCGATGCCGCGCGCCGCGGGCGCTTGGCGGAAATCATCGGGCGGAAGCGAGGCTGGACAGATTGACGACCGCATAGATCAAGGCGAGCCCAAGAACGGTCGCGGCGAGCGTAGAGAGGCTGGGCCTCTGGTCGTGGCTTCGCGGTAGCAGATCGACGGCGCCGATATAGAGAAAAAAACCCGCGAAAACGGCCAACAGCAAGCCCAGGACAGCAGCCGGAACAGTGACCATCCGCGCAATCAAAATGCCAACGAGCGGCGC
>CAJCJC010000029.1 GCA_903970575.1 Alphaproteobacteria bacterium | reverse complement strand
AAGCGGCCCTAGCCAATCCGGACACCGCCGATACGGCATTCGGCCTCACCGCTTCATAGCCTGTTATTCCATGTGGTTACATTCCCTGTGTCATTCCGGCAACAGTCTGGGAAACTCTTTGCCGGAACACCCTTTTCGTTGGTCGGCGCGGCCAAAATCGAGCATGGATTGACGCGCTTATGCGTGGTCACGGGTGCGAATAGATTGAGGAGATCAAGGGTGCGTGGGTGGGTCATGACAAGAGAGGGCTTCCGGCATACCGGAATAGGCGTCCTCGCCGTCATGGCCATGGCCCATGCCGCGGAAGCTGGCCCCAGCGGCGGACCGCCCGGCGCGCCGCCACCGGGAGGAGGCTACGGCCCAGGATTTTCCGGCTCGTCACCGCATGGATCGGCCTACCCACCGGACCACGACGACTATGATTATTCCGGTCCCAGCTTTAATTTCTCGGTTCGAAAGGCCCAGCGCCCGGCGGAGCGGAAAGCCGATTCCGGTGCGCCGGACAAGCAAACCCCGCCCGACAACGCCCAACGGGACGACCTTTGGGACCGTTTCAAGAGCAGCCTGGGACTCGGGAACTAGCAGCGCCTAAGACCGTGGGCGGCTATATTTCTGAATCTATATCCACACAACTCCATACATTTTCGGCTCATAAGATTTCCGGAGGTTTAACCCTCCCGGGCAACGGCGCGGCTTTCGCGCGGCTGGCCGCGTTAGCGCCGACATCGGCGCGAACGAAATCAACGGCCAGCCTTGGAGCGATGATGTCGATTAGGGAAACAGGTGAAACCGGAGCGAACCCCAGCCGCGGGCCTTCGAGCCGGTTGGAGGCCGCGTCGTTTTTGAATATCCCGCCGAGTAAGGAGGCGCAGGAGGCCGCGGCCGCGCCAAGCGATGAAACCTTAATGGAGGCAGTCGCCAGAGGCGACAAGGCGGCGTTCTCGGAACTGATCCATCGTCATCTGAAACGCGTCATCGGCGTGGCGTCCCGCATGCTGGGTTCGCGCGGCGATGGCGAGGAGGTCGCGCAAGAGGCGTTTATCAGGGTGTGGTCCTGTGCGCCGCGCTGGCGCCCGATCGATAACGGACGCGGCGCCCCGTTTCGGACCTGGCTTTACCGGATCGTTCTAAACCTGGTTATCGATCGCAAACGGCAACGGGTCATGTCCCCGCTGGACGAGGTTTTCGAACCGGTGGACGAGTCCGATAATGGCTTCGACAGGTTGTACAACGCGGAAATGGCCACGCTGGTGACGGCGGCGGTATCCCGATTGCCCGAACGTCAGCGCGCCGTGCTGGTCCTGTGTTTCTTCGAGGGACGCACCAATGTCGAGGCCGGCAAGCTTTTGTCGCTGACGGTCAGCGCGGTTGAATCCCTCCTGGTGCGCGCCCGCCGCGCGCTGAGGGAAGAGCTGGGCGGCGCCTACAGGGAGCTTTCCGCCGGCTGAGCCCCCTAGCGCTGATCGAACTTGAGTTCGATGCGTCGGTTATGGGACAGCGATTCCTCATCGGTACCGGAATCGACCGGCTGATATTCCGCGAAACCGCCGGCGGCGAGCCGGCTGGCGGGCACGCCCTTATCGATCAGGAATTGTACGACGGCCTCGGCGCGCGCGGTCGACAACGCCCAGTTATTGGGAAACTCGGGCGTGTGGATCGGCCGCTTATCGGTATGACCATCGACTCGCAAAACCCAGTTGATGCCGGGCGGGAACGTCTTTGAGATATCGAGCAAGGTTTGGGCGAGCTTGGCCAATTGCTCCTTGCCGCTTTCCTGCAGCGTCGCGGAGGCGGTGGGAAACAACACCTCGGACTGAAAGACGAAACGGTCGCCCACGACGCGGATATCGGACCGGTTGCCGAGCACCGCCCGCAGCTTGCCGAAGAACTCGGAGCGATAACGCGCCAGTTCGTTGACCTTGTCGGTCAGGGCGGCGTTCAGCTTTTGGGTGAGCGCGATGATCGTGGTGCTCTGCTCATCCGCCTTGGCGTTGGCGGCGCCCAACGCCTCGTTCAATTTTTGCAGTTCCGTCGTCAGATCGGCGATCTGCTGCGATAGCGCCTGCACCTCGGCCTCGGAGGCGGCGGCGCTTTCCGTCGCCTTGTCCCGCGCGGCGGTCAGATCGCTCAGCTGCGCGGTAGCGGTCGCGGCCTGCACGCGAAGCGCCGCGCTCGTGTCGCGCTCCTGGCCCAGCATGCGATTGAGATCGATGACCCGTTGACTAAGTTCCGCCAGCGATTTTTCGCTGCCCATAAGCCGCTGCTGGAGAAAGGCCTGGGCGATCACGAAGACCATCAAAACGAAGATCACGACGATGATGAGGGAGGACAGCCCGTCGACCCAGCCTGGCCAGATGTTCAGCTCGGTGCGATGGCCGCGTCTGGAGAGCGCCATGACTTTCAGGCGTCCCGGTCGAGGCTAAGGCCCACGGTGCGCGCCAATCGTTTCAGCTCATTGCGCATCTCTTCCTGGGATTGGGCGACCGAGCGCGCCTGATCGTCGGCCATCCGCGTGAGGGCGGATTCGATAATGCGCAGATGATCGCGGATGGCGACGCCGTCGCCAAGAGCGCTGGCGTTTAGCGCCTCATCGAGGCGCGCCAAAAGCTCGGCGGCGGTTTCGGTAACGGACGCGGTCCTTTCGACAATCTCATGCCCGTGGATGTGCGCCTCCGCCAGCCGATCCTGCGCCTCGCCCAACTGCCCGAGGCGCTGCGCCAACACCTGAATCGCGGCGGCCGACTGCCTGCGGCCCTCCTCGGATTCAGCGACGATCCGGCGGAAATGGTCGATATTGAGGGCGGTTTGCTCGATCAGCGTCCGGAGCGTGGCGTCTGGCGACGCCTCGTCCCCCAATCCGATATCGGAGCCGCGCGAGGCCGCGAAAAGCCAATCCTCCAGCTCCACGAAGAAGCGAGCCTGCGCATGGCCCAATTGCAGGTCCAGAAATCCCAGCGCCAGCGAACCCGCCAAACCCAGCAGCGATGAGCCGAACGCGGTCCCCATCCCGGCGAGCGGCCCCTCCAAGCCGGCTTTGAGGTTGGCGAAAAGCTCCGTCGGGTCGGCCGTGACCGACAGGCCGTTGACAATGCCGCCGACCGAACCGACCGTTTTGAGCAGGCCCCAAAAGGTGCCGAGCAAACCGAGAAAGATCAGCAAGCCGACGAAATACCGCGCCGTTTCCCGGCTTTCGTCGAGCCGCACCGCGATGCCGTCGAGCACCGCGCGGAGAGATTGCGGCGTCAAAACAAGCGGCGTGCTGCGATATTCCATCATGCGCGCGAGCGACGCCATGAGGGGCGGCGGATCCAGCTCATTGACCGCGAGCCGGTTCCGCTGCACGGCATTCACCCATTTGATGGATGGCGACAAGCGGAATGTCTGCATGAAGATATAGATCAGCCCAATCAGCCAGACGCCAATCAGAACCGCGTTGAGGATCGGATTCGCGCGGAAGGCGCCCTCAAGGCGGCCGATGAGCCAAGCCGCCAATCCGACGATGACCAACAAAAAAAGGCCCATGACGGTCAAGTAGCGGGACAGACGCATCGGTTCTGGCTCCAGGACAGGGCGCGACTCGGTCCGCGCTAATATCTAAAATTCAATGTTCAATATAGAGTTCGATTCGATCGGGATTCAACTCATTCGGCTTGGAGGCCAGCGGCCTGCCGTCGATCCTGCTTCGCGCCACGCCGGCGTGGACCAGAAAATCACGAACCGCGAGGAAACGGGACAGGGACAGACGCCGGGCGTTGCTCTGCGTATCCGATTCGTTGGCCGGGCTGAAGACACGCACTTCAAGACGCGCCGTGGGGTTTTGCTTCAGCGAGGCGGCCACCTGATTCAGCTTGGCGTCGACCGCCGACGGTATCCCGGCCTCACCGGAATTGACGATCAGGGCGATCTCCTGAATCTGGCTTTCGTTGGCGCCGGGGCTGATCATCGCGGTCGGTCCGCTCGGCATGACGTATTGTGGCGGCCGCGTGGGATCGGATGCGTCCGCTGGCGTGACCGGCGCCGCCGGGGGCATCGCGACAGGGACAAGGTTGGCGGGCGCGGGAATCTGGGCGCCAATGGCGGGAGGCGGATCCAAGCTTCCGAGATTGACCGGCGGCACCGGTCCCAGGCGGGGCGGCGGCGGGACCGGCGGGGCGTCAATCGGTTTGGGCGGCGCCACGATCTGCGC
>CAJCJC010000028.1 GCA_903970575.1 Alphaproteobacteria bacterium | reverse complement strand
GCGGTTTTCAGGCCGGAGAACGAGAAATCCGCGCCCGGTCGGCCACGCATCGGCCGGGGCAGCGTCAGGCGCGCGCCATCTCCGCCAGCCGCCGCCTTCTCGACGGCAGGTCCGCCCGGAAAGCCAAGGCCCAGCATGGCGGCGGCCTTATCGAACGCCTCGCCCGCCGCGTCGTCGATCGTGGTCCCCAGCCGGCGATAACTTCCCACGCCCGCCACGTCCAGCAACTGGCAATGCCCACCCGAGATGAGCAGCAGCAGATAAGGAAAATCCAACGGCTGGTCGGCCGGCGCGGTCAGCCGCGCGGTCAGCGCGTGGGCCTCCAGATGGTTGACCGCGACGAAAGTCTTGTCTAACGCCGCCGCCATGGCCTTCGCCGTCATAACCCCAACGATGACGCCCCCGATCAGCCCAGGGCCGCCCGTCGCCGCGATGGCGTCGACATCCGCCAGCCCTAAGCCCGCATCGTCCAGAGCCTTGCGGATCACGCCGTCCAAATGATCGAGATGCGCCCGGGCGGCGATTTCCGGCACGACGCCGCCATAGGGAAGATGCGCGGCGATCTGACTATGGACGACGTTCGACAATATGCGCCGCGAACCGTCGACGACCGCGGCCGCCGTCTCGTCGCAGCTCGTCTCGATTCCCAGCATCAGCGTCTTTCTTTCCATTTGACTTCTTTAGGCCCTTTCGCTGAGTTGGGTCGAGGCCGTAACGAATGGCCGCGCGAACAGCGGCGGAAAACAAGAGATGATGCAGTTCAGAATTGGGACGCGGGGCAGCCCGTTAGCGCTCGCACAGGCCACGATGGTGCGTGGACTCGTGATCGCGTCGGGATTGGTCGCGGAAGACGCGATCGAGACCGTGATCATCAAGACCAGCGGCGATCGCATTCAGGATCGAAGCCTCGCCGACATCGGCGGCAAGGGCCTTTTCACCAAGGAGATCGAGGAGGCGTTGACCGATGGGCGAATCGATATCGCGGTGCACTCCCTGAAGGATTTGCCGGCCTGGATGCCGGATGGGCTGGGGCTTGCGGGCGTGCTCGTCCGGGCCGATCCCCGCGATGCGCTGTTGTCGCCGGTGGCGGACAGTATCTCGGCGCTGCCGCAAGGCGCGCGGGTCGGCACGTCCAGCCCAAGGCGGCGCGCGCTGTTGCTGAACCTGCGCCCCGATCTCGATATCGTCGAATTTCGCGGCAATGTCGGCACCAGGCTGGCGAAACTTGAGGCCGGCGAGGTCCAGGCGACGATGCTGGCGGTGGCGGGCATGGCGCGACTGGGCATGGGGAATGTGCCGCACCACCCGGTCGATCCGACCGAAATGCTCCCGGCGGCCTGCCAGGGCGCGATCGGGCTTGAGATTCGCCTCGACGATTCGCGCGCCCTGGCGGTCTGCGACGCGCTTTGCCATCTCGATACGCTGAACGCGGTAACGGCCGAACGGGCGTTTCTGGCCGCGCTCGACGGCTCATGCCGAACCCCGATCGCCGCCTTGGCGCGGATCGACGGTGACCACGTCGTGATGGACGGTCTGGTCGCGCGCCCGGACGGCTCCGCGATCGTACGGTTGTCGGAGCGTGCGGCGGTCGCCGACGCGGCCCGGCTTGGCGACGAGATGGGGCAGCGGATCAAGGCCGATATGCCGCTCGATTTTTTCGTGGCGGCGGAGCTGTCCGCGTGAGCCGGCCGCGATGACCGGAATCGCCAAATGATATTCGGGCGATGACCGGTCAGGTCGTCGTCACCCGGCCTCTGGCGGAGGCCGAGAATCTCGCCCAGGAGATCGCGCGGCTGGGATTCGCGCCGGTATTGGCGCCGATGCTGGAAATTCACACGCTGCAAACGCCGATACCATCGCTGGAGCGCTACGCCGCGCTGGCGTTCACCAGCGCGAACGGCGTCCGCGCCTTCGCCGAGAGATCGGGTGAACGCGGCCTTGCGGCCTACGCCGTTGGCGACGCCACGGCGGCGGCCCTGCGGATGGCCGGCTTTCAAAATATCCAGCTGGCGAACGGCGACGCCGATGCGCTGGCCGACCTGATCGCCCAAGAACCCGTTCGTGGGACCGTTCTGCATATTTCCGGCCGGGCGATCGCCCGCGATCTGGGCGTTCTCCTAAAGAACCGCGGCGTCCACGTCGATCGGGTCGAAACTTACGATGCGCGGCCGGCCGCCGTGCTGCCGCCGGACTTGGTGGCGGCTCTGTACGCGTGTACTGTTGGGTACGTCCTTTTTTATTCTACACGTACGGCCCAGATTTTCGGAACGTTAGCCAATGAAGCCGGTTTAACAAGGATGCTCCGCTCAATCACGGCAATCTGCCTCAGCGCGCAAGTCGCCGTCCCCGTCAGCGTTTTGCCATGGCGTTCGGTGGCGATCGCGCCAACGCCCAGGACGCCTGACATGTTGGCGCTTTTGGCGCCGACCGCCGCACCCGGGCTAGACTGGACCCCAGCGAATGAACGATAAACTGGACACGGACAAGGCCGGGGTCTCGGAATCGATCGGGGCGACGGAGCGTGTAATCGATCTGTTCGGCGGCATCCGCCCAATGGCGGCTAAACTGGATATGCCGGTCACCACGGTGCAGGGCTGGAAGAAGCGCGGACTGATCCCTCAGGCGCGACACGCCGACATCTTGGCCGCCGCCGCGCGTGAAAACATCGCATTGGCTGCGTCGGAATTGTGGGAGACCGACCCTGCGGGCGGGCGGCCCGATATCGCCCCACGTGAGGATTTCACAACGTCACCGCCTTCGCCCGTGATGACTAAACGCAGCAACGCCCTCGGATTGACCGCTCTGGCCATCGCTCTTTTCACCGTGATCGCCACCTCGATCGGCGGAGCCGCGGCATGGCTTCTTTATTTGGAACCCCTCGGCGGCCGAGTCGCCGCTCTTGAAGCGCGGCCGGCTTATGACCATGCAATCGATGCTTTAGGCGGTCGCGTCGACAAGCTCGAGGCAGGGTTGGCGCAAGCGCCAAACGCCGCCCCGGCCGCCTCCGCGACGGCGCCTGACGGGGCGTCCGACCGGCTGTCGGCGCTCGAACAGGAGCTCTCGAATATGAAGGCGGCCTCGGCTGAGTCGGCGCAGCTCGCCAAACGCCTGGCCGACCTTCAGATCGCGTCCGGCGGCCGGGAATTGCTGGCTCAATCGATAAGAGACATTCAATCGAGCACGGCGGCGACTCAGGGTGAGGTTGAACGGCTCTCGGCGCAGGTCGCGACACTGGGCGGCAGGATAGACAAGGCCGACGCGGCGCTGGCTGAGCGTCGGCAGCAGGGACTTCGCGCCGAGGCGGTGATGCTGGCGGTTGGAGAGTTGCGGGCGGCGATGCGTGGCGATGCGCCCTTCGCCAAGGATGTCGCGGCG
>CAJCJC010000027.1 GCA_903970575.1 Alphaproteobacteria bacterium | reverse complement strand
GTCTCCGCGTCGAGGATGAACTCGACGGTTCCGGCATTCGCATAGGAAACCGATTGGCCCAGCCGGATCGCGGTTTCGGCGAGCGCCGAACGAGTCGCGTCGGTTAGGCCGGGCGCCGGGGTCTCCTCGATGATCTTCTGGTTGCGCCGCTGGGTCGAGCAATCCCGTTCACCCAGCGAGACCACCTTGCCCTTGCCGTCGCCGAAGATCTGCACCTCGATATGCCGGCCGCGGGCGATATATTTTTCGAGGAAAACGCCGCCATCGCCGAAATTCCCGCCCGCCAGCCGCGCCACCCGGTCGAACACCGCATCCATGCCAGCCTCGTCCGCGCAAAGCTGAAGGCCGATGCCGCCGCCGCCCGCCGTGCTCTTGATCATGACGGGATAGCCGATCCGCCGCGCCTCGCGCTTGGCATGGGCGGCATCGTCCAACAGCGCGCTGCCCGGCGCCAGGTTCACGCCCGCCCGCTCGGCCAGGGCTCGGGCCGCGTGTTTGAGCCCGAAGGCGCGGATTTGACCCGGCGTGGGACCGATGAAGCTCATGCCCGCCGCGGCGCAGTTTTCGGCGAAGGCGGCGTTCTCCGACAGGAAGCCATAGCCGGGATGGATCGCCTCGGCCCCGACTTCCTGGGCGACTTCCAATATCCGGTCGGCCCGGAGATAGCTTCGGGCGGCTTGCGGCGGCCCGATGCAGATGGCCTCCGTCGCGCGGGACACGTGGAGCGACCCCGCGTCGGCCTCGGAATAGACAGCGACGGAGGCGATGCCCATGCGGTCGAGCGTGCGGATGATTCGGCAGGCGATCGCGCCGCGATTGGCGATCAGGACTTTCTTGAACATCGCTCGGGCGCCTTCAGGCCGGATTCCAGATCAGGACTTCGATCGGCGTCGGGTTATAGGCGTTGCAAGGGTTGTTAAGCTGCGGGCAGTTTGAGATGAGGGCGATGACATCCATGCAGGCCCGCATCTCGACGTATTTGCCGGGGCCGCTGACGCCGTCCGCGAAGCTTAGCCCGCCATCGGGGGTCACCGGCACATTCATGAAAAAATTGATGTTGTGGGTGATGTCGCGCTTGGTGAGCTTCAAATCCTCGTGCTCGGCCAGCGCCAAAAGCCAGCTGTCGCGGCAGGCGTGCATGGTGCGCTTTTCCAGGTCATATCGGACGGTGTTGGATTCGGTCGCGCAGGCCCCGCCAAGCGTGTCGTGGCGACCGACCAGATCGGCCACGATCTCCAGCATCACGTTGCATTCGGTGGACAGGAGCTTTGTCCCTGTTTCCAGATAGACCTTGCCCTGGGCGCGGATGGTGTCGACCGCGCTGTAGCGTTCGGCCGGATCGGCCGCGCTGAAGAACAGCGTATCGGCGGCCTGGTTACCCTCCAGATCGACGATGCGGAAAATCTGGTCCTTCTCGACCCGCTTCACCCAATAATCGCCGGCGGGCACGACATGTCGGTAGATCGCGGTTTCGGGCGAAAAGTTGCTTGCCTTCAGCATGCGGACTCCCCCGCGCAAAGATGATAGATGTCGTTGTTGCGAAAGCCGCGCCCGTTCTCCGGCCGGAAGTTGCGGCAGAAATCGTCCTCCGCCAGCGGGTCCGCCTTCAGGAATTGCAGGCCGACCGGTTTGCGCGGGTAGGAAGAGGCCGGGTTCAGTGGATGCGGGCAAGTATGCATGAGCACCAACGTATCCATCTCGAACCGGAGTTCGATCGCGCCGCCCGGTTTGGCGTGGGTGGAGTCGAACGCCATGGCGCCATCCTCCGCCACCGCGACCTTGCTGAACCAGTTTACGTTCGCGGCGAGGTCACGCCGGCCCAACCCGTATTTCCCGCCCTCGACCAGGAATGAATCATGGCCGTTCAAGGTCCAGTCGTTGCGATGCTCCTGATAGGGTTTGAGGCCCCAGCGAGCGGCGACAATCGCCTTGTTCGTATTGCCCGATACCGTGTCATGCCAGCCCACATCGTCGGCGACGATGGAGCAGAAAATCCGCCCCATGTCGGAATAGAGGCAATGGCCGCGCGTTAGTTTGAACGTGTGCTGGCATTTCAGCGTATCCGGCGCGTTATACCGCTCCAGCAGGTTTTGCGGGTTATAGCACAGCATCCCGACATTGGCCCCGCCCTCAAGGTCGACGAGACGCAGGCTTGTCCCGCGCCGCATGGTCGTGGACCAGTGCTTGCCGCCGTCCAGCGTGGTTTCGTAGAGCGTTTCGCCGCCTGGCACCCGAGCCTCCTCGTTCACGACATGCGTATCTTCGAGGAGCGTCAGTCATTCGGGGTCATCGCCCAAGCGCGGGAGATGATCCGAGGACTAATCTCCTCGATTATCGATCTCCCGGGCTTTTGTCCCGCCGTGTGTCCGCCGTGGCGACGGCGGATGGCGTCTCTCGGACCAGACATCCTTTCGGACCGGAACCCTAGACTCCTAAACTATTACCATAGCGCAACAATGCCGGTCGTTCTAGCGGGTTGTCGGCGGCTTCAGGGCAATCGCATTTGGAACTTTTCTCCGCCGGGCGCCCGTTGTCGGACGGGGAAGTGAACCGCCAAGACGCGAAGACGCCAAGAAATCCTTTACCGCGATTCTCCGTGTCCTCCGTGGTGAAATTCAAACTTGGCGCCTTTGTGGCTTGGCGGTTCAATAATCCTTGGCCGTCATCTCCAAAACCGACAAAAACGACCTCCGCGCCGCCAATGCGGTCGCCGAAATTCCTAATGCGATTGCCCTGTCGGCGGCTTCCGCCTTACTTCGGCATGCACGCCGTGGTTTCGGCGCCGTATTCGGCATTGGCGCGATACTCCGCGACATAGGCGTCCCACGCGGCGTCATGCTTGTCCCTTGGGACAGGGTGGGCGTTGGTGTGGATGGTCATCATTTCGTTTGTCGCCTGGACCTCCGTCTTGTTGGCTTCGTCATAAACAAGGATCGGCGCGCTGACGATCTTGTCCTCGCCATAGCCGTGGTCGGCGTACCATTTGGCGTGGTCGGCGACCGCCTTCTCAAAACCGGCGGTCGATCCCTTGGGGGATATCTTGCTGACGCGGATAGTCATCAGATTACCGTTCGGGCAAAGGTCGTTGGCCGAGGCCGCCATCGCCTGAGCGGCGGTCATCGAGGCGATAAAAGCGGCGGCCAACACGGACGCGGTGGGCTTGCGGATCATAAGAACGTCTCCTTGTGAGAATGAACAACGTTAAGAACAGAAGAAATTTTAAGAGTGAACTCACAGTACAGATTTGGAACGTGGGGTCAACGGAAATTTTACGGTGCGTGCAAGGTTTCGGGCGGGGCCATGCAAGTTCGCGGCGGGCGGGCGTGGCATTGTCACGGCGTCCGATCCTACAACGACCGGTGGAGCGACGATGCGGCGTGAGTGGCTGGTTCTGGTTGCGACCTCGGCGATCATGGTGTTCGCCTCCG
>CAJCJC010000026.1 GCA_903970575.1 Alphaproteobacteria bacterium | reverse complement strand
CCGATAAGATCGTCGTGATGCAAGGCGGCCGGATTATAGAGACCGGGGATCATGGGTCGCTGGTTCAGATGCGCGACGGGCTTTACGCCAGACTTCACGCCCTGCAGGTCGAACTCCAAAGGCCTGCCCTCGTCGCGTGAGGCGCCGATCCGCCGTCTCGACATGGCTGTCTCCCGCCAGTCATCACAACGGATGTAAGCCTATTGGCCAGGAGCTAGGCCGGCCTGCGTCGGCGACGCCCAATAGCTTTCGAGGTTCAGCTCTTTAACGGCCGCGCGCGTGAAACTGTCATTGAACAAATCCGCCGCATCAAAGCCGCGCCGGATGATTTTCTTATCCGCCGCATAGGCGATCGTATCCTTATAATGTTCCTCGGTCGCCTGGGAGAACAGAGGCGACCAGCGCTGGCGCCAGCTTATGGACGGGTCGTCATAGGTCAGCCGCGCCGCCTTTTCCGATGTGCCGTTCAACGTTTCGAGCTTGATCATCGCGTCGCGGTTTTCGTCCTGGGAGGCCCAATAGGCCGCCTTGACATAGGCGGTGACGACGATCTGGGTCAGCTCCGGGTATTTTTCGATGAAATCCTTCGCGCCCCAAAAACCCATGCCCATTTTCCAGCTTACGGGTGCGTTCTTGGTCGACCAGATGATTTTGGCGACGCCCTTTTCCTCAAGCGGATAGGCGGTGATGGTGAACAGCCCATCGACGGCGCCGCTCGCCACCGCCGCGGCGCCGGCGTCCGGATTGATGTTATAAATCTGAAAGTCGCTATAGCTCAGCCCTTTGGAATCCAGAAGATGGAGCAAAGGCAATTCCCACGGTCGGCCGCGATGGATCGCCAGCCGTTTCCCTTGCAGGTCTTCGATCGATTTCGCGTCCGAATTGGCCGGCACGGTCAGATAGGCGTCGCGAGGGCTGCCGCTGGCGAGTAATTCCGTCGTCGTTTTCTCGGCGCTGCCGTTGATGATGATCGCGGGCAGATCGCCATAACTTGCGAACTGAATCGCATGGCTGGCGAACCCCTCGTTCACGAGCGGACCGACGGCCGCGTTCGAGACTGGATACCATTCGAATTTCACGCCGTGCTTGGCAAGTTCGCTTTTCAGCCATCCCTGGGACTCGATCACGCTGTCGATGCCGGAAAGCTGAAGCTGGCCGCCAGCATAGATTCCGATGGCCGCGATGCGGATCGTCTCGGGCTGGTCAGCCAGGGCTGGTCTAAACGAGGCCGCGATGAGGGCGAGGGCGAGCCAAACATGCTTAAAACGCATCTTTACGTCCGATCGTCTTGCTGTGTATCGGAATCCCGATTTCGGGTTTTTCCGTCGAATGAGACGAAATGACTATATCATGGATATCTGTTATTTTGGCAATGCCGTCTGGAAACCGAGGAAACCGCACCGCGCAAAAGGCCTGATATCCATTATATAGGATAAATATCTTTTATCTTGATATGCGCGAGTCCGGCGTGCTAAGAGCTTCCTGTCACTTTCGAAAGGAACTCATTATGCCCGACACCGTTATCGCAACCGTCCCAGAGGCTCGGCAGGCGCTGGATACCGTCTGGTTCACCCGCTGCCCCGTGCCGACAGCCACCGGCCTTGCCTATAAGCTCGGCTGGTTGAACGAGGCGTTTGCCCGCGACGGCATTAAGGTCGAAACGCTTCAGGATGCCCCGCGCGAGCTTTCACGCCATCATTACGACCACAGGCTGCCCTCCTTGGTCCGCGAGGGCGGCGCCATGCTGGCGATCGGCGCCCGGTCTCAGGGCGAGGCCACGCGACTGGTCGGTCTCACATGGATCGAGGAACGGCAATCCATTCTGGTCCGCCCCGATTCCGGGATTACGCGGGCAAAGGATTTGAAGGGTAAGCGTCTTGCCTTGCCGGCTTTCGGCGAGAGCCAGATTGCGTCGCATTCCCGCGGTTCCAGTATTTCACGCGGCATGTCTCTCCATGGCTATAAGGGCGCGCTGAGTTATGCCGGACTGACATTCGACGATGTGCATTTCGTGGAAGTGGGTTCCGGGCGGGGCGCCAACACGACCGTCGGCGGGGCCGCGCGATCCGACAGCGGATTGCGGAGCCTCTGGCCGTTTCAGGCCGTGGCGGACGGCGTGGTCGACGCGATTTATGTGAAGGGCGCGTCGGCCGTGGACGACGCGCGCAAATTCGGGCTCGTCGTCGGTGTCGATCTCGACCTGCTTCCGGAAAAACGCTTCCGCGTCAACAATGGAACGCCCCGGCCGATCACCGTGCATGAAAGCTTCATCGAACATCATTTCGACCATCTGGTGACGTTCCTCGCCGAAACGTTGCGGGCCGCGGACTGGGCGCGCGACAATCTGGAAGGCGTCCGGAAAATCCTGCAAAGCGAGACCCGCGGCAGCGAGGAAGCGGTCAGCGACGCCTATCGCAATGGATTCCACGAGTCCCTTCATCCCGATCTCTCGGCGGAACGGCTGGCCTTGCTGGAGCAGGAGAAGAAATTCCTCTGGCTCCATGGATTCATCGATCACGATTTCGACATTGGGTCCTGGGTCGATCCGAGGCCGCTCGAAGCCGCGTGGAAACTGCTCGCGCGGCAAGGCGCCCGATAGGGCGGCGCTGGGGACGGAGGTTCGGGATGCGCATGACGCAATCCCGAACCGCCCGAAAGCAAGAAATAGGAGACCGAATTGTACCCGCATCCAATAGCCCGTGGGGCTTTGGCTGGCGTATCGCGCCGGCTGAAGCTGACCATCGCCGCCCTGGGCGCGGCCCTGTTCGTCATTCCTCACCCGAGCGCGGACGCCGCGCCGCCGCCCGATACGATCCGGATCGCGGTGGTCAGCCTGTATGCGTCCGGCCAGGTGCAGCTATCCGGTGTCGATTGGGCGATCGAACAACAAGGATGGCTGCGCGAGCAACTGGCCAAGCGCGGCATCAAGCTTGAGTGGTATCCGGCGCCCAACGCCGCCGTCGGCCCCATGGTCAACGAAGCCTTCGCGAACCATACGATTCAATTCGCGGCCTATAGCGATCTGCCCGCGATCATTCTCAATGGCAACGGAAGCAGCGTTCAAACGAAGCTGCTGGTTCCGGGCAGCCCCAACGATTCCTACCTTGTCGTGCCGAAAGACTCGACGGCCAAAACGATCGAGGATCTGAAAGGCAAGCGCCTCGCCGTCAATAAAGGTCGGCCCTGGGAAATTCCGTTACTCCGCCTGCTTGACTCGAAGGACCTGGGTTATAACGACTTTCAGCTTTATAATATCAGTCCCGACGCCGCCAACTCGGCAATTGTCACGGGCGCCATCGATGGCGCGGTGACGCCGCAGGCCTATGCGCTGGAAGAAAAAGGCCTTGCGAAGATTATATGGTCGACCAAGGACGCGCCGCTGGACTGGAAAAGCTGGGGCGGTTTCTGGGGCGCAACCGACTTTATCGAAGAATATCCCGATATCGCCCAACTTGTCGTCACGGCCTATGTGAAGGCGGCCTATTGGGTTTCCCAGGAAGAAAACCGCGAAACGATCATCCAACTCGCGACACGAAACGGGACTGCCGCAAGCGTGATTCGTCGCACCTATGAAGACCCCTCGATATCCTGGAAGGACCGTTGGTCACCCCTTTTCCCGCCTGCCCTCTACGAACATTACAAGGTCGATGTCGCCTACGCGCTCGACAAGAAGATCATTCGAAAGGACGTCGATGTCGACCGGATGCTGGACCCCAGCCTGGTGCGGACGGCGCTCAAAGAGCTGGGTTACGAGGGTTATTGGAATAACCCAAAAATCGGTTCGGCTTCTCCGCAAACAGCGGCCGCCAGCGTGGCTTCCATGACACGGTAATCATCTCGGCTTTGGCAAATTTGACGCGAACAGCTTGTCCGCCGTCATGGCGCGCAACCTGTCGCGAGCCAGCTCCGCAGTTGCGGCGTTGTGAGCGCACGCAGGTCCGGCGCACCCGGGCATGAAGAGGCGAGCGCCGCCACCAGCGGCGCGGGGATGGCGATTTCGCTGGTGAACCAGACGCGGCCATCGAGGGTATGCA
>CAJCJC010000025.1 GCA_903970575.1 Alphaproteobacteria bacterium | reverse complement strand
GGCGAGCGCGCCAGGCCCCTCGATCAACCCGGCCTCCGCCACCCCGATTCGGTCGGGATTGGCGCAGATCAAAGGAAGGCCACGGGCCGCGGCTCGCGCAAGCGCCGGCGCGTGATCGACCGCGAGCGACATTTCCGGCGCCGTCGCGCTTCCCAGCAAAACGAAATCGGCATCGTCCGGACCAGCGACCGCCCGGTAATCCAGGCCATCGATCAAAGTGTGATCCCGCGCGATGACCAGCACATCGCGGCCGAGCGCGGCGAAAAACGGATCGTCGCGCGTCGCAAGCAGCGACCGTACGATCTCGCCCGATGTAACGATGCCGGCGAAGGCGTCAGCCGAATAACCGAGCGCGACCAGACGGTTGCGCGAATCGGTTCCCATCCTGGCCGAGTTGGATAGCACCACCAGCCGTTTCCCTGCGGCCGCCATCGATCCAACGGCGTGGACCGCGCCAGGCGGCGCAAGCATGCCGTCATACAGCACGCCCCATTGATCGAGGATGGCGGCGTCGAAGAGATGCGCGATTTCCGCGAGGCCATTGAGCGCGGGGGATGCGGCGGTCATTAGCGGCTCTCGTTTCCGTACTGGGCGCCGCGGCTCGCCAAAAGGCCAGCGTGCCGGACGGCTTTACAGTTATTCATAATCTTCCGATGCACTACGATATGCTATTGCTTGCCGAGCCGGTACGACACTGTGCACCATCGCCATGCAATCCTTGGCAATAAGTCTAATATCCAAAAAATGCTGTCTGGCTCACAATTACGACAGACGTTAGCCGCCAGTCGACGGTTCGACGCGGGCGCCTTCGCGTTCCTTTTCGCGATCATCGCGGTCCTTTACGTAAATTTGCGAGCCGGCGGTACGATCTGGTGGTCGGACGCGGCGCGCAATGCGCTGAACGGCGCCTTCGTTCTGGATTTTGCACGCGACATGCCGATCGGCAATCCGGTGGGCTTCGCATATGATTATTACCGCCAGTGGCCCGCGCTCACGATCCTGTTCTACCCGCCATTGTTTTACGCCGCGCTGGCCGCGGTCTATGCCACGCTTGGCGTATCGGAATCATCGGCTGTCATTACCGCCCTTCTGTTCCTGCTTGCCCTCGGTTGGGGCGCCTATCGACTATCCAATCGATGGCTTTCTCCTCTTTCATCGATAGCCGCCGCGATACTCACGGTCGGCATTCCCGAAATGGCGTATTGGGGACAGCAGGCGATGCTCGATGTCCCATCCTACGCCCTCTCGATGTGGTGCGCCGTCTACCTCTTCCGGTACATCGATACGGACCGGCAATCGATGCTTCTCACCAGCGTCGTCTTCCTCGTTCTGGCGATCTGGACCAAATACAACGCGGCGATTTTCGCCGCGCCAATGGCCATCGCGCTGTTATCGGCCAGGGGCTGGCGCGTGCTGGCCCACCGCCATGTCTGGCGATCCGCCGCCCTTGGCATTGTGTTGCTGGCGCCGTTGATCGCCATCTTCGTCGCTTTCTCCCGATACAACCTTCAACAGGCCGCGTCGGAATCGACCAATAAGGCGGCGCGCTGGAGCGTCGCCGGCTGGACCTATTACGCGTCGGTCATTCCAGCCAGCGTAACCTGGCCGGTGCTGATATTAGGCCTTGCCTATATCGCAGCGGCCCTGGCGCGGCGGCGCTTTCGCATGGACCGCACCGCCGGTCTTTTCCTAACCGCCTGGATTGTTTCGGGATACGCGTTCTATGCGCTCGTCGCTGTCAAGGAGCCGCGATACGATCTGTTCGCCGTCTATCCCGTGGCGATCGCCGCCGTGCTTTTCATCGACCGGTCTTTACAGGGCCTCGTCTGGCGATGGGTTCCAGCGCTCGGGCTGGCGATCTCGGTTCTGGTAGCCGGACAAATCATTCGACCGGCCCCCTATGTGACGGGCATGCGGGAAGCCGCCGATCTTGCCGCCAAGCTGGCGCCTCGTGATTCGAACGTCGCGTTCTGGGGCCGCTGGGATGGGTCTTTTATCTTCGACATGCGGGCGTATGAGGCCCGGCCGGATCTTGGCGTTCTAAGGCTCGACAAGCTGCTGCTCAGCGATGTCGCGGTAAAGCTCGAACTCGGCGTCAAGGACAATGATATGACCGCGGATCAGATACTCGACGCATTCCGCGCCTACCACGTTCAATATGTCGTTTTTCAGACCGGCTTTCACGATGACATTTCAAGCGTTGGCCTGATGGCGACTCTTCTTCAATCCGACAAGTTCGCTCCAGTGGAAAGCATACGGATCGCCGCGAATTATCCGTTTTCCTATCTGACGGAACTGAGGGTCTATCGGTTCGAGGAAAGCGTCCAAGGCGGCAGGGTATTACCGCCCGTCGAGATCAAGATGATAGGAAAGTCTCTGCATTGAGCCCATCCGGCGCGGTAATGTTTCGACGGCTCTTGCCGGCGGCGGTTGCGGCCTGCGTCCTCGCGATTTTACCCATTTTAGTAAGCCGGCATCTACCCCTGCTCGACGCACCGGCCCATGAATCCCGACTCGTCGCCCTTCGCGACATCCTCGTTCTGGGGCGCGGATCTCCGTTCTACGATTTTACCGGCTTTTTCCTGCCGAATATCGCCTTCGATATCGTGGGCATAGGATTGGTCGGGCCATTCGGACCGGAGACGGCCGGTCAGATATTTTTTGGGTTGACGCTTCTCCTGACCGTCACCGGCGTGTGGGTGCTGAATCGAATTTCGATCGGGCGCTGGAGCATGACGCCGCTCGCGTCGACGCTGTTTCTCTATAACCTCATCTCAATACTGGGTTTTTTCAGCTATGCGTTCGGATTGGCGCTCGCGCCATGGGCGCTGGCCGGATGGAAACTGCTCGAAGGCCGCCACCCGGCCGCACGGGCTTCCTTCAGCGCGCTCGCATGCGTCATCCTGTTGTTCTGCCATGTCTTCGACTTCGGCATCTATGCCGTGGCGATGGGCGGGTTTGTCGTCACGGACGTGATCGCCCGGCGCCTTACGCTTAGCGGAGCGGTGCTGGCGATAGCCTCTCTCGCCCCGGCCCTGGCGCTGTTCGGTATGATGCCGCACGCGGACGGCCTGCATGCGGCGTTCCAAAACGGGATCTTGCAGGCGAAATTATTCGGGCTGCTCAAATCCATGACCTGCGGAAGCATGACCGGCGATGCGGCGTTCATGGCCGGGGCGCTGCTTTTTGCGACGCTGCTAATCGTTGCATCGCGTCGCGGGCTTGCGCCTGGATTTGCCCTGGGATTGGCCGGTCTCGCGGCGCTGTATGTCGTCCTCCCGGAAAAGCTCGCCACAGGGTCCTATGTCGACGAACGCATGCCGATCGCCTTCGCGCTTTTTCTTCTGGCCGGGCTCGACATCCGGCTGTCAAAATCACGGGTATCGATCGCGCTGCTTTGCCTGATCGCGGCGATGGCGATGGCCAAGCAAACCGCGATCGCCGTGCTGTGGCGGTCTTTCGACCCTGTGATCGATAATATGTCCGCCGCCCTGGCTGCGCTCCCTGCCGGCGCCGTCATCCTTCAGGCCGAGTGCGAGCCCGCATCCGGTGACGTTCTCGCCATTTATGAAGAACGCCAACCTTCCCTGACGCATGTCGCGGCCATGGCGGCGTTCCAGGATTCACGCTTCATCCCGGCAACCTGGGCCATCGCCGGCCAGCATACCGTGCGGGTTAGCGACGGCTTTCAAGATTATTACGAGCTACAGAATTCGTTCGGGTCGTCGACCTGTTCGGCCACCGGTTATCGATCTGAGCTGGCGCGGATCGAAACGCTGGCGGCCGGCCGTGCGGCGACGAATGGCGCGGCGCCCCCGACCTATTTCCTTCTCATACGGCCCGATGCGCACGATCCGCTCCAAGATCGGGCGGCGCTCTTGGCGTCCGGGCCAGCATTCGCGCTTTATCGAGTTAAGTAAATCCTCGGACGCAATGATCGGCCGATGCTGGAAATCGGGATCAAATTCGGATACGATATTTTGTCAAGTGTAAGAGTGACAGCGTCATGACGCTGGGCCATGACGCTGGGATTGCCGCCCGATGATCACCGAAGCTCTCTTCTTTATCTCCTATCTGATCATCCTGCCCATCGCGTTCATGTTCCCATTCGCGGGCGCGCTGGCCTATGAGTGGCTCCAGTATATGCCGCCCTATGACGTTTATCATGCCAACGGCCTGGGTAATTTCTCTATTATCATGGGCGGCGTCGCCCTGATCATGTGGGCGGCCAGGGACAAGAAGGTGATGCCCGCGCCTAAGGCGTTGCTGGCCATCTTCGTCATTTACGCGCTTTGGCTTCAATTCACGCAGATCGTTTCGATCGTTCCCAACGACGCCGGCCACGCGCAATGGGACCGTTCCTATAAGACGCTTGGCTTTACGATCATCCTCAGCATGATGGT
>CAJCJC010000024.1 GCA_903970575.1 Alphaproteobacteria bacterium | reverse complement strand
GAAGCCAATCCCGCCGCGATCCGTTCTCTTGGTTTGGCGCGGGGGTGGAATTTCCTGGGTGAAATGGCTGCGCACGAGCGCGACGCATTCCAGTCCATGTTGTTCCGCGCCCGGGATACCGGCAAGGCGCCGGGAATTGTCATTCATTTGGGCGCCGACCGCGAGCCGTGGATCGTTCGCGCCACGCTGATGAATACAGAAGCCGCCACCGCCTATATGCTGCAACTTGTCTCGGTCGGCGCCCGGCCTGCCGCCCTCGATCGCGCGGGGCCGGGTACGGTCTCCATGCTTTTCGACCGGCTGCCGGACGGATTCGTGGTGGTGGATCGTCAGGGCGTCGTCAGGCGGGTCAATCCGGCTTTCACGGATTTGGTGCAGGCCGCCGCGGGCGGCGCGGTGCTCGGCGAAAATTTGCAAAAATATCTCTCTTCTCCGGGGGCGGACCTGTCCGTGCTGATGGCGCAGGTGCTGACGCATGGCGCGGTCAGGCTCTTCCGGACCGTTATCCGCGGCGAACTTGGGACCGAGGTCGACGTTGAGATTTCCGGTGTCGGCGACACGCCGACAAGCCCATCCTTTATCGGTTTCGCGGTTCGCGATGTCAGCCGGCGCCTAACCCTGCCCAGGCAGGACCGCCTGCGCGACGCGTTGGCAGCCCCGTCCGCGCACACCGGCGCGGTTCCGCTTTTCAAGATTATCGACGAGGTGGTTGGCCTGGTTGAGAAGGATTATGTCGCCGCCGCGCTGGAGCAGACCGATGGCAATCGCGCCGCCGCCGCCGAATTGCTTGGCATGAGTCGGCAAAGTCTCTATGCCAAGCTCAATCGCTACGGTTTGGATGTCGGATCGAAGAAAGCGTCTGAACCCACTCGCTAACGAGGTCGGCATTCAGACCCCTGGGAGGGGCGGCATTTGGTGGCACTTGGTCTTTCGGCGCCGGCATTCGGCGAGGCCGATCTTTCCAATTGCGAACACGAGCAGATCCAACGTGCCGGCTCGATTCAGCCCCATGGCGCGCTGCTATTGGTCCGCGAGGCGGATTTTGTCGTTGTGCAGGCAAGCGCCAACGCCCAGGCGTTTCTAGGACTGGATCGCCCTATCCTTGGGCTGCGCCTAGACGACATCGTCGGCGATCTTGGCGTCCAAATCCGAGACGGCCTGACTCCGGACCTTGATCTTATCCCCATGGTGGTTCGCTGCCATGGCGGATGCCCAACCGTGGAACTGGATGCGCTTTTCCACCGCCCCGAGGGCGGCGGTCTGGTGATCGAGCTTGAACCCGCCGGGCCGGCTTTTCGCATGGCGGACTCAGTCCATGGCGGGCTCCAGGCCATTCTCGGCTGCACGACGCTCCGCGCGCTCTGCGACGAAGCAGCGATGATTTTCAAGGGCCTGTCCGGGTATGACCGCGTCATGGTCTACCGCTTTGACGACGATGGCCATGGCCAGGTGTATTCCGAGCAGAGGGAACCGAACCTGGAGGCGTTCCTTGGCAACCGCTATCCGGCATCGGACATTCCGCAAATCGCGCGGCGGCTATATGAACGCAACCGCATTCGGGTTCTGGCGGACGTCGAATATCAGCCATCGCCATTAATGCCGCGTCAATCGCCGATCTCGGGCGAGGACCTGGATATGTCGCTCTGCGTCCTGCGCAGCATGTCGCCTATTCATATCCAGTATCTAAAGAATATGGGCGTCAGCGCGACGCTTGTGATCTCGCTGGTCGTGGGCGGGCGGCTATGGGGGCTGATTTCCTGCCATCATTATTCGCCGCGCGTGATTCCGTTCGAGGTTAAGGCGGTGTGCGAACTTTTGGCGGAAGCGATGGCGACGCGGATCGCCGCGTTGGAGAGCTTTACCCAGGCGCAGGCCGAGCTTTCCGTCCGCCGACTGGAACAGCGTATGATCGAGGCGATCTCAAGCGATGGAGATTGGCGAGGCGCCCTTTTCGATGGAACGCAGGCTCTTTTGCAGCCCCTGGGCGCCAGCGGGGCCGCGCTTTTGTTCGACGGCCAGATTTTGACCGTGGGCGATGTGCCCGGCACTCTGCAGCTGCGCGCGATGGGCGCCTGGCTCGATCGCAAGATGCAGGGCGCGCCGGTTTTCGCCACGGCGTCGCTTGGGCTCGACGATCCGGACTTCGATGAGCTGATCCCCGTTGCGAGCGGCTTGGCGGCGGCGCGGATATCGTCGTCTCCCGGCGAGTATCTGCTTTGGTTCCGGCCTGAGCGGGTGCGGACGATCACCTGGGGCGGCAACCCGTTCAAGCCGATCGAAATCGGCGACAATCCCGCCGACCTGTCGCCGCGACGCTCATTCTCGCAGTGGCATCAATTGATGGAGGGGGCCGCCGAGCCCTGGACCGCCGCCGATATGACCGCCGCCCGCCTGATCGGCGGAACGGTGGCGGACGTGGTGCTGCAGTTCCGTTCGGTCTCGATGCTGATCGCGCAGACACAGCTTGAGCAAGTGCGTCATCAGGTGCGGCAATCCGAACAGCCGGTGATCATCGCCGATTCAGCGGGACGGGTGCTGCTGTGCAACGAGGCGTTTGGCCGCTTGCTACCAAGCGGCTACAAGCCGCTGCACTGGATCGAGGATTTGCTGCAATTCTTTGATGAACGCGAGGAAATCCGGGCCAGGCTGGGCAATCTGATCAAACACCGTCAAACTTGGCGTGGCGAGGTGGGGCTGATCGCGGACCGAGATGACTATAGGCCGCTGCTGGTCCGCGCCGACCCTGTTTACGCGACGCAAGACCGTGTGCTCGGATTTGTCCTGATGTTCACGGACAATACGGAGCAGAAGGAAGCCGCGATCGCGCGACGACGGTTCCAGGATGGAATTATCGAACGCCACCGCGCGGTAACCAGCCGGATCGG
>CAJCJC010000023.1 GCA_903970575.1 Alphaproteobacteria bacterium | reverse complement strand
CAAGTTCGCCATAATCGGCGATTATAGCATCGATCGAGCCGTGCTCGATTTCCATTATCCATACTAAGTCCGGTGTACCGTATGCTCGGTAGATACGCATCCGCGAGCCTTGGTTTCCCGCTGATTGCCCTCTTCCTGGGGGCCTGCGCGCCGACCTATTCGCCAGACACTTATTCGAGCAATGCGGCCCAGCAGGCCAATAAAGTCGACCAGGGCATTGTGGTTGGGGTGCGCGCGGTGAAAATCAGCGCCGATACAACGGTCGGGGCCGGGACCGGGGGCGCTGCCGGCGGCATCGCGGGCTCCCAGGTTGGCGATGGCGGCGCGGTGACGTCGCTGGGCGCGCTGGGCGGCGCCGTCGCCGGCGGCATGGTCGGCGCGGTGGTTACCCATGCGGCCGGCGATACGGACGGCTTCGAATACATCGTCAAGAAACCGAATGGCGACCTGCTGTCGGTGACGCAAAAGGATCCCGAGCCGCTTGGCATTGGCGCCCATGTGCTGATCATCGAAGGACCCCAGGCGCGCCTCGTGCCGGATTATACCGTGCCCATCGTCGTACAGGCTCTGCATCCGGAACCGCCCAAGCCGACCGAAGGCGAATCGCATCCGGCCGCCGCTGGTTCAAGTGCGAATGCGCCGGCAACGCCCTCAAGCGCGATCAGCGCATCGCCGCTCCCGCCGCCTGACACCGCCGCCGAAGGAAAACAGCCTCAGCCGGCGACCGATGGCGGCGGTTCGTCCGAACCGACTCCGGCTGCTCCCCCCGGCAGCATCTGAAATCGCACGATGCGTCAGGCCGTCCATCGCCTTGCCGTGGTGACGCCTGGCCGTGGAATGGTGGACGTGACGCCAGATATTCGGCGTTGGACGGCGGCATGCGAGATCGAGACTGGGCTTCTCACGATATTCTGCCGCCATACTTCGGCGTCATTATTGATCCAGGAGAACGCGGATCCGGACGTGCTGCGCGATCTGGAGAGCTTCTTTCGTCGCATCGCGCCGGAAGACGGTCATTACCGTCACGCCGACGAGGGGGCAGACGATATGCCCGCACATATACGCGCCGCGCTGACCCAGTCGCAGCTTTCAATTCCTGTGCAACGGGGCGATCTTACCCTGGGCGTTTGGCAGGCAATCTATTTGTATGAACATCGCGCCGCCTCACACCGGCGCGAACTCGCTCTTCACCTTATCGGCGAATAAATCCCGGTTTGTAACTTTCGCCCCGCGCCGCCGAACATGATCGTCGATCACTGTGAATTGGGGTTCGGGACATGTCGCTTGCGGTTGGAGACGAAATCCCTGGGTCGAGGGTAATTCACCCACTCATCGTGCGGATCACGCATTGGCTGAACGCAGTCGCGATCGTCCTCATGATCCTGAGCGGGTGGCGGATCTATGACGCCTCGCCGATTTTCCCCTTCACGTTTCCGCCGTGGATGACGTTGGGCGGATGGCTGGGTGGGGCGCTCGCCTGGCATTTCGCCGCGATGTGGCTCCTGGTCGTGAACGGCCTCGTCTATGTCGGGTTCGGACTGGCGTCCGGCCATTTCCGTCACGATTTCCTGCCGCTTAGCCTCCGCGCCATCTGGCGCGATCTTCGCGCGGCCCTGACCTTTAAATTGGAGCATCGGCTGGGGACGTATAACGCCGTTCAGCGGCTGCTCTATGTCGGCGTCATCCTGTTTGCGATCGGCGTCGTCATTTCGGGGCTGGCCATTTGGAAGCCGGTTCAGTTTCAATTCGTGACCGGTCTCTTGGGCGGCTACGATACGGCGCGGATCGTTCACTTCGCCATGATGGCGGGAATCGTCGGTTTTATCGTCGTTCATCTGGCGTTGGTGTTTGTCGTGCCTTCCACCCTGCCACCGATGATCACGGGCAGAGCCTCCACGCATAAGGGGACGCCGTTATGAGCCTTCTCACCCGTAAACGGGCCGCGCTCGCCGATCACCGTTCGGCCCTGGCCAAGGTTGAACGCCGGCTGTTTCTACGACAGGCGCTCTCTTTCGGGGCGCTGACGATGTTGGCCGGCTGCGATCTCGAGGCGCACGACGATGATCTCATCGACCGCGTCCTTTGGGCGATGTCGCGCTGGAATGATAAGGCGCAGGCCGCTTTGTTCGACCCGAATCGGCTGGCGCCGACCTATCCCGAAAGCGCGATGACGCGGCCTTTCCCGTTCAACGCCTATTATCCCGAGAGCCGCACGCCGTTGGTGAACGGCGACGATTTCAAGCTGGAGGTGTCCGGTCTGGTGGACGACAAGCGTCCCTGGACGATCCCGATGCTGCGGGCCCTCCCGCAAACGAGCCAGGTTACGCGCCATATTTGCGTCGAGGGCTGGAGCGCGATCGGGAAATGGGGCGGCGCGCCGTTTCGCGTTTTCCTCGAGCGGGTGGGCGCGGATATGCGCGCCAAATATGTCGGTTTCAAATGCGCGGATAATTACTATTCCAGCATCGACATGGCGACCGCGCTGCATCCTCAGACCTTGCTGGCGCTGGATTACGGCGACGCCCCATTGCCGCCCAAATATGGTTATCCCTTGAAGCTGCGCGTTCCGACGAAGCTTGGTTTCAAGAATCCGAAGCTGATTGGCGCTATTTTCGTTACCAACGATCCACCGGGTGGATTCTGGGAAGACCAGGGATATAATTGGTTCAGTGGATCGTAGAAAAAAAGTATAGAGTGTAACTTTGTTGAAAGTTATACGAAAATAATGTGGCGGCGTTTTCCGTCTATCTAAAAGAAGTTTAGGAGTTATTCAGATGATCAAGTCGACCTCTCTTGCGGTTTGCGCTCTTGCGCTTTCGTTTGGGTTTGTTCTTTCACCCGCCCTCCATGCTCAGGACACGATGTCGAAAGACGGCATGGCTAACGACTCCATGAAGAAAGACAGCATGGCCAAGGACGGCATGTCTAATGATTCCATGAAGAAGGACAGTATGTCGAAAGACGGTATGGCTAACGAGTCCATGAAGAAAGACAGCATGTCGAAGGACGCCATGACCAAGGATGGCATGTCGAAAGATTCGATGGCCAAGGATTCGATGGCCAAGGATTCGGACGCCATGGCCCCGGCTCCGAAAGATACGATGTCCAAGTAGCGAGGCGTGGTTTGGGCCCGCCTTGCGCGGGTCCAAACTTTAGGCAGCCAGCAGACCGCCATAGCGGGAAAGGCGATCGGATGCCCAAAATCCTAAGGTATTTGCAACAAGGATGGCGTGGTCTCGTCCTCCTGATGGTCGCGATGTCGCTGAATGCGGCGCCGGCCTTGGCTGACGATTTGGGGCCGCCCGTAGGAACAAGCGCGCCCGCGCTTGGAACTTTGCCCGACCAGACGGGCAGGCCACGCATGCTGGCCGATTTGACCGGGCGTAAAGGCCTCGTGCTGGTGTTCTTCCGCTCGGCGGGATGGTGCCCTTACTGCCAGGCGCAGTTGATCGATCTCAATACCGGCGTCCCGGAGATCGAAAAGCGGGGCTACAAGATCGCCGCTTTGTCCTATGATCAACCCGCTGTCACCGCCGATTTCGCGGCGAAGCGAAACATCGCGTTCCCTTTCCTGTCGGATCCCGAGTCAAAGGTGATCGATCGGTTCGATTTGCGAGACCCCCAATATCCGCCGGGCAGCAAGGCCTATGGCGTCCCGCGCCCGATTATCTTCATCCTCGACCCAAACGGCAGGATCGAGGCCAAGCTCTATGAGCAAACCTTCAAGACCCGGCCGCCGGTCGGCGCCGTGATCGCCAAGATCGACGAGGTCATGTCGAGCCGTTGAAACCGCACGCGCGTCGCCTCGCCAATATGCCTTTTTGCGATCCGACTATCGATTTTCGACGCTTGTTCCTAAGGTCGCGGCGGCCGATCTAATGATGGCAACGCAAGGAAGGCGGATTCTGCGATGGATAACGTGCGCTTTGGCCAGACCGGGCTGAAGGTTTCGCGTCTCGGCCTCGGCACCATGGGGATCGGATCGTCGGCCTGGAAGGGCTGGGTGCAGGACCGCGAGAAATCCGTGCCGATCCTGAAACGGGCGCTCGATCATGGGATCAATTTCTTTGACATGGCGGATTGGTACTCGACCGGCGTGAACGAGGAGGTCGTCGGGCAGACGCTTCTGGGCCTTACCGATCGGGATAAACTGGTGCTCGGCACCAAGGCGTTTTACGCGATGAGCGACGATCCGAACGATGCCGGCTTGTCGCGTAAGCATCTGTTCGCCTCCATCGACAAATCGCTGAAGCGGATGGGGACCGACTATGTCGATTTGTATGTGATCCACGCCTTCGACCCGGCCACGCCGATCGAGGAGACGATGGAGGCGCTTAACGATATCGTGCGTGCCGGAAAGGCGCTCTATATCGGCGCCTCCACCATGTATTCCTGGCAATTCGCCAAGATGAACCACGTCGCCGAGAGGAATGGCTGGACCACGTTCATCAACATGCAATGCCAGTACAGCCTCCTCTATCGCGAAGAAGAGCGGGAGATGATGCCGTATTGCCAGGATGCCGGCATCGCCGTCACTACTTTCAGCCCGCTGGCCCGGGGCTATCTGGCCACCGCCGAGCATACCGCGCGCACCGAGCATGACATCTATCTTAGCTGGTTCGGCGATGGCATAGACCGCGAGATCGCGCGGCGGGTTGGGGAAGTCGCCAAATCGCGCGGCGTCACGCCCGCGCATGTGGCCATGGCCTGGGTCGCCGCGAGCCCCAACGTCACCGTCCCGCTGGTCGGCGCGGATTCGCCCGAGCAACTCGATATCGCGGTCGCTGCTGCGTCCCTCGTTCTGGACGAGAGCGAGAAGTCCTTCATCGAGGAGCCTTACCGGCCTCGGGACATGATCAACGATTACCAGCCGCTGCGTCGCGCGCGGGCTTATGTGTCCAACTGAAACCAATCGCAATAGAGGAAATACAATGTTCTTAGGTGTCGGCGAAGGCTTCGCGGGCGATCGCCCCAACGTCGCGCATATCAACTTGCTGGTGGGACCGAAGAGCGGCCCGATCGCGACCGCTTACGCCACCGCCGCGGCGAGTCCGGGGCC
>CAJCJC010000022.1 GCA_903970575.1 Alphaproteobacteria bacterium | reverse complement strand
GCAGCGACACCAGCCCACCTTTGGGGGTGAATTTCACGGCATTCGTCAGAAGGTTAAGCAGAACCTGTTTGAGCGCCCTGCGGTCGGTCAACAAAGGTTGAAAACCATCCAGCATCGGCGCTTCGAAGCGAACGCCAGCTTGCTGGATTTTTAATGTCAGGTTTCGAACCGTTTCGTCGATGATTTCGGCGATATCGACGGGCTCGGGGTTCAATCGATATTTACCCGCCTCGATCTTGGCCAAATCCAACAGGTCGTTAATCAGCTCCAGCAGATACCAGCCGCTATCGTTGATGTCCGTTGCGTAATCCAGAATTTTCTCGGAAACGCCGCCGCGGGGATTCGACTTGATGAGGTCGGAAAATCCGATGATCGAATTCAGCGGAGTCCTCAATTCATGGCTCATATTCGCGAGAAACTGCGATTTCGCTCGGTTCGCGGCCTCGGCCTTATTCTTCGCGGCGGTCAACGCCACTTCGCTCTCGGTCAGGCGTCGGGTCTGGTCGACCACGAGCGTCCGCAGCACCAAGGATTGCACCTCGTCGATGGCGAAAAGGTCCCGCGTCAGCCAGGGGCAGGATTGGCCCCTGATCGACTGTCGCCATGAAGCAAAGGACCTGCGCGGATTTATGCGCTCCAGCCTCCCTGCCGTCCTGACCGTCTTGCTCGGTTCGCCAGCCCATGTCTGCGTATGCGGCCATTCGGGCCGAAACCAGACCAGCCAGCCGCCGGGCAGTCTTCGGGCGACCGCGCCGCTGCCCACAGCGCTAAACTCCGCGGCCGGGGGAAAGAGGCTGGGCAGACAACTGGTCGTCAATTGCGCTCCGACAGCGGTCGGCAGCCACGCGACCAATCCCAGTATCTGATCGTTCGATGGTACGGATCCCACCGTCCATAGAGCTTCGCCATGGATAACGGCGAGACCCTCCGCGCCCGTAAGACGGAAGAGGTCGGGCATGACCGATTCAAGCCGGACTCTATAATCGTGGGCGCCATCCAGCCAACCCACAAGCTCGGCTTCAAGTCGATGCACCGCCTCGACCGACTTCGCCGCGGCGTTCCGCTCCTGCGCGTCGAGATACCAGGCGGCGGCCTGCGCCAAGAGCTCACAGCCTTGAAGCACGGGATTGGGCAGAACGCGGGGCGTCGTATGGTGACAGGCCACCAATCCCCATAGACTTTCGCCTCGGACGATAGAGACCGACATGGAGGCGACGACGCCCATATTCATCATATATTCGAGATGAACGGGCGAGACGCTGCGTAGCGTCGCCATACTGAGATCGATCGGTCGCCCGGTTGCCGGAATGACCGCCGGAACGACGGGCGACGGCGTATAGCCGGCATCCGGAATGATCCGAACCGTATTTCGCATATAAAGAGCGCGCGCCTGAGCGGGAATGTCTCCCGCGGGGAATGCGTGATTGAGGTAAGACCCGATGCTCGCGGCCTTGTCCTCGGCAATAACCTGGCCGTTCCAATCCTTGTCGAAACGATAAACCATGACTCGATCGAAGCCGGTCAGACGCCGAATTTCCCTTGCGAGGGTTTCGCAGGCGCTTTCCGGCGTATCGCTGAGCCGAATACGCTCGATCGCGTACCGGGTGCCGCGCAAAAGCGCCTCGGCGCTGTCCGAGGTCATCCTGGGTCCAAGTTCCAGGAACAGCAGGGTATCGCTTGGATGAACGATGCAGTCCCAATCGACCGTCTGGCCCGATTGCCGAAAGCGGACATGAAGCGGAACGTCGCCTTGTGGAGATTTCAGGGCGTCGCCCAAGCTCTCGATGGTCGTGGAGACCAGGAAATCGGCTATGGGGCGGCCGATCAGATCGGTTGGCTGAACGCCCATCGCTTCGGCGGCATTCTGGCTAATGGCGGCGACCGTGAGATCGGCCCCGTTCAAGACAAAGAGATAGCCGTGCGGCTGAATGCTTCCCGGGATGTGAATTGGTTCTCGCGCGCACTCGTCAAGACCGTCGGGCGCGGCGGGATTCCAGTCCCCAGGAGCATTGTCAGCCATTGACGCCGCCTTCGCGCAACCGGAATTCAACAGCGTCGAATACAGGGCGTTCGCCCTTTTCCGTCGATAATTTGAGCAATCGAATATCCGCCATCGCTTGACGCAGCCGCGAACGCAGTCCGTCCAATGCGGACTTTTGGGCCGCTTTGGACAAAGACATCAAGATTATAACAGCTGAGTCAGCGTTCATTAAGCCTCCTATCGGCGGGCTTAATGCGGCGGTAAAATACCGCATCTCGGACGCAAGACTATCGCGGACTAATGTTCATCGGGGGGTAAACCCGCATGGACGCAATTCGTTCCCGGGGGAAGGATCGGCGAAAGACTTCGGCCACGCGCGCTCTGCTGTCCCGACCTATGACTTAAACGATCACACCGCCATCCACCACCAATTCCTGCCCCGTGATGTTGCGGCCGCCTGGCCCGACCAGGAACATGACCATGGAGACGATGTCCTGGGGTTCGTTCGGGCGGCCTGTGGCGATGCCCATGTCGGCGACGTAGCGGTCCAGCACCGCCTCTTCGGAAATCCCCACGGCCTGGGCGATACGGGCCCAGTTGGCGCGCATGCGTGGGACTGTGATGGGGCCGGGCGCGATGT
>CAJCJC010000021.1 GCA_903970575.1 Alphaproteobacteria bacterium | reverse complement strand
GCGCCATGGCGTCGCGGTCGACGATCTGCCTGGCCTGCAAGCGTCGCTGGCGGAACGGCTTGGCCGGCTGGAGGACCGGGATGGCCTTGTCGCCGCCGCCGCGCAAAAGGCGGCCCTGGCGCGCCAGATTTACGTCGAGGCGGCGATGGCGCTTTCCGCCGCGCGGCGGATCGGCGCCGAACAGCTCGACGCCGCCGTCGCGCGGGAGCTTAAGCCGCTGAAGCTGGAGCGGGCGCGTTTTCTGACCGAAATATCGCCGCTGGCCGAGTCCGATTGGGGGCCGGCCGGGGCCGATCTCGTGGTTTTCGCCGTGTCGACCAATCCGGGGCAACCGCCGGGTCCGCTCACCCGAATCGCGTCGGGCGGCGAACTCGCGCGGTTCATGCTGGCGCTCAAGGTGGTCATGGCCAAGGCCTCCGCCGTGCCGGTTCTGGTGTTCGACGAGGTGGATAGTGGCATCGGCGGGGCCACGGCGGACGCGGTGGGCGAGCGGCTGGCGCGGTTGGCGGAATCGCAACAGGTTCTGGTCGTGACCCACAGCCCGCAGGTGGCGGCGCGCGGCGCCAATCACTGGCAGGTCCGCAAATCGCTCCGCGATGGCGCGATGTCGACGGATGTGGTCGTCCTCGACAAGACCGGGCGGCGGGAAGAGATCGCGCGGATGCTGTCCGGCGCCGAAATCACCGCCGAGGCGCGGGCGGCGGCGAGCCGGCTGCTCGACCGGCCCGCCGTCGGAACGCTGCTGTGACCGCCCAGGACGGCGCCGGGAAGAGCGTGGATGATTTTAGCCTTGCCGAGGCCGAGGCCGAAATGGCGCGCCTGGCCGAGCGGATGCGCGAAGCCGATATCGCCTATTATCAGAACGACGCGCCGATCCTGACCGACGGCGATTACGACGCGCTGAGGCTCCGCGTCGAGGCCATCGTGGCGCGATTCCCCGAGCTGGAACGGGACGACAGCCCCACGCGCAAAGTGGGCGCGGCGCCATCGCAAGGTTTCCGGAAGGTGCGCCACGCGGTTCCTATGCTGTCGCTCGGCAATGCCTTTTCGGAAGAAGATGTCGGCGATTTCGTGGATCGCATCCGCCGATTCCTCGGGCTTGCCGCCGACGCGCCGATCGATTTCGTCGCCGAGCCCAAGATCGACGGGCTGTCCTGCGCGCTGACTTATGAAAAGGGCCGGCTGGTTCTGGCGGCGACGCGCGGCGACGGCGAGGAGGGCGAGGATGTGACCGCCAACGCCCGGCGGGTCGACGATATTCCGGAAATCCTCTCGGGCGAGGGTTGGCCGGACGTGCTGGAGGTGCGCGGCGAAGTCTATATGGAGCGCGCGGCCTTCGCCGAGATGAATGCCGCGCGCGAGCAGGCGGGGTTGCCGCTGTTCGCCAATCCCCGCAACGCCGCGGCCGGGAGCCTGAGGCAACTCGATGCGCGCATCACGGCTGAAAGGCCGGTGCGATTTTTCGCCTATGCCTGGGGGCGGTTGTCGGAACCGATCGGCTCGACCCAGGGCGCGATCCGCGACCGCTTCGCCGCCTGGGGTTTCACGCTGAATGAGCCGGCCGCGCGCGCGACGGACGCGGAGGCGCTGTTCGCCTATTATCGCGGGATTCAGGCGGCGCGCCCCGACCTGCCCTTCGATATCGATGGCGTCGTTTACAAGGTCGACCGTCTCGATCTTCAGGAACGGCTGGGGTTCGTCAGCCGCGCGCCACGCTGGGCGGTCGCGCATAAATTCCCGGCCGAGCAGGCGTTCACGGTTCTGGAAAGGATCGACATCCAGGTCGGCCGCACCGGCGCGCTGACGCCGGTCGCGCGGCTGAAGCCGGTGACGGTGGGCGGCGTGGTGGTTTCCAACGCGACGCTGCACAACGAAGACGAGATTCAGCGCAAGGATATCCGGGTCGGCGACACCGTGATCGTTCAGCGCGCGGGCGACGTGATCCCGCAAATCGTCAGCGTGGTTCTTGAGAAGCGGCCGGCGGATTCGGCGCCCTATGTCTTCCCCGATAAATGCCCGATTTGCGGCAGCAACGCGGTGTCCGAGGAAGGCGAAGTGGTGCGGCGCTGCACGGGCGGCCTGACCTGCCCGGCGCAGGCGGTGGAGCGCCTGCGCCATTTCGCGTCGCGCAACGCCTTCGACATCGAGGGTCTGGGGGACGAAAACATCAGGCTGTTCTTCGATGCCGGCCTGGTGCGCGCGCCGGCGGATATTTTCCACATGCGCGACCGCGAGCAGGCGGTGAAGGACGCGGTTCTGGCGCGCCGCGCGGCGCAGTCGGCGGCGCGCAAAGAGGCGAAGGGCGGCGCATTGGCTGACGACAAGCCGGCGAAGAAAATCGAGCGCGAGTTCAAGGACGTGGCGAACCTGCTGGACGCGATCGACGCGCGCCGGGAGGTCGGGCTCGACCGCTTCATTTTCGGGCTCGGGATACGCCATGTGGGCGAGACGACTGCGCGGCTGCTGGCGCGGTCATACGCCACGATCGACGATTTTCTGCGCGAGATGCATCTGGCGAAAGACCATGAATCGCAGGCAAGGGCGGATTTTCTCGCCATCGACGGCATCGGCGCCGTGGTCGCGGGGGCGATCATCGATTTCTTCGCCGAGGACCATAATCGGGCGGCCGTGCGGGCGCTGCTCGACGCCGGCGTCAGGCCTCAGCCCCTCGAAAGACAGGAGACGAACTCGCCGGTCGCGGGAAAAACCGTGGTCTTCACCGGCAGCCTGGAGACGATGACGCGGCAGGAGGCCAAGGCCCGGGCGGAATCGCTCGGGGCCAAGGTGGCGGGCTCGGTATCGAAGAAGACCGATTACGTCGTCGCCGGGGCGGACGCCGGCTCCAAGCTGAAGGCCGCGCGCGAACTCGGCGTCGCGGTTCTGAGCGAGGCAGAATGGCAGGCGCTGATCCAGCCGGGGTGAAAGCGTTATGATCGGGTAAAACTTGCCGCGGCGCCCCGTTGCGTCCGGGGCGGTTTCATGCACTTGTTAAGGCCCATGAGTTACCTTGAGCCTGGCGTTTTTATTCGTCATGACCCGGTGGGGGCGCAATCCCCGGTCGTGTTCGATAGTCCGCATAGCGGGTCGGAGTATCCGGCCGACTTCGATTATGCATGCCCGTTCAAATTGCTGCGCCATGCCGAGGACGCGCATGTGGACGCCTTGTTCGCGGCGGCGCCGCATTATGGCGCGACCCTGATCGCGGCCCTGTTTCCACGCAGCTATATCGACGCAAATCGCGCGGTCGAGGATATCGATCAGCAATTGCTCGATCAGCCTTGGCCGGGACCGGTATCGGCCAGCGACAGGGCGCGGGTCGGGATGGGGCTGGTCAGGCGGGTGTGCAAGCCGGGGCTTGCCATGTATGACCGTAAGCTGACCGTCAGTGAAATCAAGCATCGGATCGATGGCTATTACCGCCCCTATCATGCCGGCGTGGCGGCGGCGATCGATCGGGCCAGCGCCAAATTCGGCGCCGTGTGGCACATCAACTGCCATTCGATGCCGTCGTC
>CAJCJC010000020.1 GCA_903970575.1 Alphaproteobacteria bacterium | reverse complement strand
CGCCATTGGCCAGCGCCAAGAGGGGATGCGGGACATGCCCGTTGGTGATCGCCATGCGGCATCCGGCGGCCATCGCAATCCGCGCGGCCGCGAGCTTCGTCACCATTCCGCCCGAGCTGATGCCGGGTCTCGCCTCTCCGGCCATCGCCTCGATTTCCGGCGTCAAATCTCGCACCTCGGCGATATGGCTGGCGGCGGGATCGGATTTGGGATCGGCGGTGTAGAGACCGTCGATATCGCTCAGCAACACCAGCGTGTCGGCGCTCGCCATTTGCGCCACCCGCGCCGCCAGCCGGTCGTTGTCGCCGAAGCGCAGCTCCGCCGTCGCCACGGTATCGTTCTCGTTGATCACGGGCGCCGCCCCTATGCCCAGCAGCGTCATCAAGGTTGCGCGGGCGTTCAAATGACGCTTCCGCGCCTCGGTATCGTCAGGGGTTACCAGCACCTGCGCGGCGACGATGCCATGGCGCGCCAGCGCGGCGCGGTAAGCTTCGATCAGGCGTACCTGTCCGACGGCGGCCGCGGCCTGCTTTTCCTCGATCCGTAGACTGCGCGTGGGCGTGAATTCGAGCGTGCGCCTACCGATCGCCACCGCGCCGGAGGTCACGATAATGATCTCGACCCCGGCCCGACGCAGACGCGCGATGTCGTCCGCGACGGTTTCAAGCCAGTCCTGGCGGATATCGCCTGCTTCGTCGACGATCAAGGCCGAACCGATCTTGACCACCAGCCGCCGCGCCATGGAGAGCGCGCCCGACACCGCGGGGTCGGGCAACGCCTCAGCCATGGCCGGTATCCCGAACGACCGCGCCCCGCGCGGCCGGATCCCAGGGAACGGGCGGCGCATCCGCCGCCTGCTCGATCTTTTCTTCGATACGCCCCGCGTCGATGATTCGCAGCAGGGCGCCTATCGCTTCGCGAACGCCAGCGCCGCTCGCGGCCGAAAGGACCAACGGCGGTTTTCCGGCCACGCGCGCCAGCTTCCGCCTAACCTTGGCGATGTCCTCCGCGGACAACGCGTCTGTCTTGGAGAGTGCGACGATTTCCGGTTTGTCGGCCAGACCATGGCCATAGGCCTCGATCTCATGGCGAACCGTCCGCCACGCCTTGGCCGGGTTGTCTTGCGTGGCGTCCACCAGATGAAGCAGCACGCCACTGCGCTCAACATGGCCAAGGAAGCGCGTGCCCAGACCGGCCCCCTGATGCGCGTCCTCGATCAACCCCGGAATGTCGGCCAGCACGAATTCCCGATCGTCCAGACGCACGACGCCCAGATTTGGGGTCAGCGTCGTGAAGGGGTATCCGGCGATCTTCGGCTTGGCGTGCGAGGTGGCGGCGAGAAAGGTGGATTTCCCGGCGTTCGGCAGACCGACAATGCCTGCATCGGCGATGAGCTTTAGCCGGAGCCAGACCCATCGTTCCTGACCGGGCCATCCCGGCGTGCATTTGCGGGGCGCGCGATTGGTGGAGGATTTGAAATGAGCATTGCCGAAGCCGCCATCGCCGCCGCGCAGGAAGACCAGGCGATCGCCGACATCCGTTAAATCGGCCAGAATCGTCTCGCCGTCCTCGTCCAGGATTTCGGTGCCCGGCGGCGTTTGGATGACCAGCGGCGGAGCATCGGCGCCCGTCCGGTCGCTACCCTCGCCCGCGCCGCCGCGCGCGGCCTTGAAATGCTGGCGATAACGGAAATCGATGAGCGTATTGAGCCCATCCACGACTTCGAAGATGACGTCTCCGCCACGGCCACCATTGCCGCCGTTGGGGCCGCCATGATCGATGAATTTCTCACGTCGAAACGCCGCGCAGCCCGCGCCGCCATCGCCGCTGCGCAGGAACACTTTCGCCTGATCCAAGAATTTCATCGCCGGCCACCTTAAAGCCGGCCGAGATTACTCGGCCGCTTCCGCCTCTGGCGCATGCGTCTCGATCAAGGGAAGAACCTTCACGACCTGACGGCCGCCGCGTGTCTTCGCGAAAGCGACATGGCCATGTTCCAGCGCGAACAGGGTATGATCCTTGCCCATGCCGACATTGGCGCCCGGATGCACCTTGGTGCCCCGCTGCCGAATAATGATGTTGCCGGCCAGCACCAGCTCGCCGCCAAACTTTTTCACGCCCAGACGGCGGCCTTCCGAATCGCGCCCGTTGCGCGAACTGCCGCCGGCTTTCTTATGTGCCATGGCTCGATACCCTTGCTGAAACTTGTCTCAAGCCGCCGAGATGCCGGTAATCCGCAGGACGGTGAGGTCCTGGCGATGACCGTTCTTGCGGCGATAATTCTGACGGCGCTTCTTCTTAAAGATAATGATCTTCGGCCCGCGATCCTGCGCGATGACCTCGGCCGCCACGCTGGCTCCGGCCACAAGCGGCGTCCCGATCGTGGCGTCCGCGCCCTCGCCGACCATCAACACCTGATCGAGCGCGATTGTGGCGCCAGCCTCGACCTCAAGCTTCTCAACCTTTATCACGTCGCCGGAAGCGACGCGGTATTGCTTACCGCCTGTCTTAATGACTGCGAACATCGCCTGATTCCTGATTTATCCGGGCCTGATGCATCCAGGAGCCCGGCCCGGGAGCACCCAGGGCAAAATAACAATCGGGGCAGTCGCCGTTTCTGGCGCCGGCCCCGGAAGCGCGGTAACTTACTCAAATAGACGCATATGTCAATGCGCCCGCAACTCTAAGACACAGCCAGCCGCGTCGCAACCGGCCGTTCGCTGCCTTCGACAACGCGCCATCCGGGCAATCGCACGCGCGCGATGGTGCCAACGCCCGGTTGGCTTTCAAGAGACAATCCGCCGCCATGCTGTTCGCACAGCGCTTTCGCAAGAGGCAATCCCAGGCCGGAGCCCTCTTGCTGACGCGAAATCGATGAGTCGACCTGCCGAAACGGCATAAGCGCCAGAAGCAGTTGCTGTTCGTCCATGCCGATCCCGGTATCCGCGATCGATATTTCCAAATCCCGCTCCGGCGTCATGCCAAAGCTCAACGCAACCGTTCCGCCTTTGCCGGTGAATTTCACGGCGTTGGACAAAAGGTTGAGCAATATCTGCTTCAGCCGCGTCTCATCCGCGCGAACCATCCAGTCCCCATCCGGGATATCAAGCGCAAGCGTCAAGCCGCCAAGGCGCGCGCGTTCCTTGACCAAAGTGACGCTAACCTGCGCGATCTCCGGCAGCGAAACCAAATCCTCATTCAATGACAATTGTCTGGCCTCGATCTTGGCGAGATCGAGGATTTGATTGATGACGGAAAGCAGATGCACGCCGCTGTCGTAGATATCGGTTGCGTATTCCCGATAACAATCGGCGATGGGACCGAACCGCGCATCGCGCATAATCTCGGAAAAGCCGATCACCGCATTCATGGGCGTGCGGAGTTCGTGGCTCATATTGGCCAGAAATTCGGATTTGATCCGATTGGCGCTTTCAGCCTCGCGCCGCGCTATCTCAAGCTCGATGCCCCGCTCTTCAAGGGATCGGGCGATCTTTTCCACGCGACCGGCGCTGAAGATGGCGGTGGCGGCGATGGTGAGGCCCGTCAGCGTGACCAGCAATCCGGCGCCGCTCCCAACGCCGAGCATCAAGCTCCATGAGACTGCGATGCAGAAGAAGCACAGCAGCGGCGGCAGCACTATAGCCGTGAGCAGCAGGCGCCGCGCCATCACGCCGCCGATATTCGACGCCGTCAATATACCCGCGAAACCGAGTCTCGGACGAAGACACAGGATTCCCGTGATGAGGATGAGAAAATCCAACGCGGCGTCGAACGAGATCGGCCGCAGAGGCCCTATTTGGTAAAGCCCGGTCCCGGCATACAGAATGCCGACCATCCATTGATACAAATGACTGGTCAACGCGGCAGCGGGCAGGAGCAAGCCAATGACGGCGGCGGATTGTCCGACATGGGCGCGCCGGCGGCTGTTTGAATACATAAGCGCCAGACCAAGGCCGACCAGGCAGAAATTGGCGGCGCCCATGGGGGTTATAGCCCCCGCGGGAGGGCCACCGTTCGAATCTGAAAACAAGTCTTTCGGCCACAAGTTAAGATCGACTCGCCATTGAAAGACCGCCGCCACGATACAAAGAGCGGAGAAGAGCGCGACGCCACCGCCAACCCACGCGGCGACCGCCCTGCGAGCTTCGACTCTTAGTCTCGGCATGGCCACTAAAGCGCATCCCAGAGTCATGAAGAGGATCGCGTCGATCGGGCCCATTGGAGTCTTGATTTCAGCCCACGCCCCCAGGGGGAGGGGCCCCATCAAAAACCAGATCAAGC
>CAJCJC010000019.1 GCA_903970575.1 Alphaproteobacteria bacterium | reverse complement strand
AAGGTGTTGAAACGCGAATTGAGGGCGGAGTTTCTCAGCCGGTCCGCAAATTAGGTCGGGTCAGCGAAGCGCCACCCGACATCCGCGCGGCTGGCCTGACCGACTGATTGTCGGGCGCCACGCCCGCTACCCGCGACGACCGGAAGCCATCGATTAGCCTCGTCGTTAAGAAATTTAAGAGGCTGATTCAATGAGCGACTCTCTATCCTTCAAAACGCATTTCCAAGAGATGGCCGCCTATAACCGTTGGGCGAACGCGCGGCTTTACGCCGACGCCGCGACCCTGACGGACGAGGCGCTGCATCGCGACGTCGGCGTGTATTTCCAAAGCCTGTTCGCCACGCTGACCCATCTTCTCCAGACCGACCGCGCCTGGACTTTCCTGCTGCAAGGCGGAACCCTCGGCGACATGGCGCTGCCCGGCCCACCAGCAGACCTACCCGTCCTTCTGACGGCCCGTCAGGCGCAGGACGCCGAATTCGTCGCCTGGATGGATCGGATCGATACGGCGTGGCTCGCGCAACCCTTCACCTTCGTCTCCGGCCTCGGCTCCTGGAAAGGCAAAAGCTACGCCGGCACGCACGCCAGCACCCTGACCCACCTGTTCAACCACCAGACCCACCACCGCGGCCAGGCGCATACCGCGCTCAAGCTTCTCGGCGTGGCGGAACCGCAAGCCCTAGATATCCTGGTGAAGGGATTTCTCGGCGCATAGCAGCGATGAGGCGTTGACAACCGTAACACATGCGCCAACTCTCCCGTACGGACAATAGCCGGACAAGATTTGATGACCTCAACCGCGTTCTTGCTAACCCCAGAGATGCTGGTCAATGAACTTGCGCGGGAATCGCGCAGCGAGCGTATGGAGCAGCGGGTCAAGCCGAGCATGAAGCAGGCGATTGAGTTCGCGGCGGCCTTAGCGGGGACGGATACTTCCGAGTTCGTTTCCACGGCCGCGTTCCAGGCGGCGATGGATCGGATCGAGTCCACAAGACGCACGCGTATAGATGGGGACGACGCCGCCCGTTTCTTCTCGGCGCTCGACCGAAATCCAGAGCCAAACGCAGCTATGCGTGAATTGATGGCGGCGTACGACCGAAGCCCCATCGACGATGCGGCTTGATCGGCCGCCGCCGGTCCGACCGTTTTCGAAAGAGCTTGGTGGGAGCGCCGCCTCATTCACATGCGGGGTCCGCCGAATCGACGCCTATCTTCGTAATGGCGCGGCGATCCAGGATGCAAACCTGGCGCGCGTCTTCGTCGCTTTAGACCCTGCCGACAAGGCGGAAATCATCGGCTTCTACGCGATGCATAGTATGCATATCGAAGCCCAAGCGCTTCCGGGCTCCAGTGGATCGGCGCTCCGGCGCGACGCGGTCGTGGGCGCGATCTATATCGTCATGTTCGCCGTCGCGGTCGGATGGCAGAGGCAGGGCGTCGGCACGGCGTTATTCGCGCACGCCCTGCGTCGCGCGAAACGCGTCGCGATGGAAACCGGAACATGGGCGGTCGTGCTGGATGCGCTGGATGACCGGGCGGAACGCTTTTATCGCCGTTTTGGCTTCGAGACTTTGGGCGGTGGCGCGCGGCGTTTGTTCTTGCCCGTAAGCGCGATCGGCTGACCGCCAGCAATATTACGCCAGCCAATCCGGATGCCGCGCCTCCACCATGCGCCGGATGCCGTCTTTCCACTGCGTCTTTAGCGGCCCGGCGATCGAGCGCAGCTTGGAATCGTCGATGGCCACGCTTTCCAGCGTACCGGACGTCGTATAGTCCAAAGTCGGCGTCAGGCCGGTCAGTTCGCCCAGATAGGCAGTCCAATCCTCGATCGCGACCGCCTCGCCGCCGCCCCAGTTCACGATGTTCGCCGGCACGGACGCGGCGCCGAGCAGGGCCGGAATGGTGCCCACGATATCGTCTTCGTGGATCAGGGAATACACGCACGGCTTGTCGGGGTGCAGCGCGATGGCTTGCCCATGCTTCATCATCAGCAGGTGATAATAGGGCCAGCCGCCATTGTCGCCATAGGGCACGCAAAGGCGGGCGATCACCGTGGGCAGGTTGAACTCGCGCGCGGCGAAGCGCACCACCGCCTCGGTCGCGATCTTGGTGATGGAATAGGTGGTCATCATCGGCCGGTGATTGTCGCCGAGTTCGCTGACCTCGGTCAGCAGCTCATGGCCGTTCGCCTGATAGACCGCCGTGGTGGAGCAATGGAAGAACGCCTTGGCGGCGCGGCAATGGCTCATAAGCCGCCCGGTCGCCTCGGCGTTGTTGCGGAAATCGAGGTCGAAATCGTCGCCCGCGGCGCGAAAGACGCCGAAATGGAGAACGTAGTCGAAATCGGCCGGCAGGCCCGAGAAATCGCCTTGCTCGAAATCGGCGGCGACGCAGTGAACCCCCGCCTCTTCCAGCGCGATCCGCTTCTTTTCATCGGAGAAACGGGCCGCGCCCCATAAATCGTTGTCCTTGGCGAACGCCTTCGCCACCACGAAACCGACCTGGCCGGTGGGGCCGGTCACCAGAATTTTCTTGCCCGCGAACATGCGCGTTTCCTCCCGGATAAGATCGGCCGCCCTGGTTTTGCAGATGGGCGCGCCGCAGCCTACAGATTATCTTACCGCTTAAGTTAAGGCAGTGTCTCGTCCGGCGCCAAGCCCCACAGCGCATCGCGGCTGAGCCAGCCCTGATATTCGCCAGCGCGGACCTGGCACCACGCGGCGTCGCATTTGGAAACCGCGGCGACGACGCCGGCCTCCACGTGGGCTACGATTTCGGCGTCCGGCCGCGGGTCGTGCAGAAGGCTGCGCGTGGCCCCCGTGACCAGGACGCTGCGGCGATCCGAAAGCATTTGCTGATTGACCCAGCCTTGCGTTCCGTCGGAATCGCGAACCTTGCGCCAAATGTCGAAGCTAGCGAGAACTTCGACCGGCAGCCCCTTTCGCACGAATACCCATTGAATAGGGTAATCGGCCGACGGGCCGCTGCGCAGGTAAACCTTATCCCGCTTGAGCGATTGAAAATGGAGGGCCTGCTTAGCATCCGCCGGCTTGGCTGATTCCGGCTTCGAAGGCTCGGCCGCTTGCGGCGCATCTGGTTTTGCATCGCGGGGTTTGACGGCAGCCGCCTTCGCGTCCCGGGCATTCGTGGGCGCGGACGTCGCTGGCGCCCCCGCGACCGAGGAGGCCAGAGCGAACAGGATGAAGGTGAACGCGCATTGGGCCGTGGATAGGGCCATGAGCGCCTCTCCGATTCGGGAATTTCCCTCCAATCCTCTTCGCACGCAACGTCAACCGCAAGCGGCAATGAAGCCTGGCGGGAAGCGGTCAGTTGGCGAGGATGACGGAGACGGTTCCGAACTGGCTGGTATTGCCCTCACCCGGCAGCTTGCGCAATTGGAATCCGTAATCCAAGTCGATCCGGACATTCTGATCCGGCCCGGAGAGAAGGTGGAAACCAAGCCCCCAGCTATCCAGTTCGGTGCTAACGGGTGAACCGGCCGCCGTCTTGTTGTTGGATAGGCTGCCATAGTCGTAGAATATGCCAAGCTGCGTCGTGTCGTTCCACGCGCTATTCGTATCCGTATCCGCAAAGAGCCGCGCCAGGCTGAACGTCGGCGTGCGAAATTCCTGACTGAGGACGATGCCCTCGGACCCGTTAGCGGCGCGTTCGTCATAGCCGCGCACGGTTTCGACGCCGCCGGCGCCCAGTTGCTCGCTCGGTATGAGATTTCCACTGGAAACCTGTCCGATCAGTTTCGTGACCGAGGTGACGCCGCCGAACCAGCCAAGGCTGTTGGCGAGGTCCTGTCCCTTCGGCAAGCCGGTAATCCGGGTTATGACCACGTGATCGTAGAAATAATTGGCGCTGGGCGCCGTGCCGTTCGTACATGGGTTTCCACAGGTCTGCGCGGCGAAGACGGCATTATTATTCAAAC
>CAJCJC010000018.1 GCA_903970575.1 Alphaproteobacteria bacterium | reverse complement strand
ACGGCGGTTTCCGCGGATACGCTTACGAAAGACAATGTCGTTCAACTCGCCGATATCAACGGCACGGTTCCCGGCTTGGAAATCACAAAGGCGTCCGGCTACGAGACGGATGTTTCGATCCGCGGCGTCGGCCTTGGCACGCCCGAGAACGAACTGACGACCAGCCCTGGCATCGCGACGTTCATCGACGGCGTCTATATCGCGAATTCGATCTCGCTGGACGAGACGCTGTTCGACCTCGACCATGTGGAGGTTCTACGCGGACCGCAGGGCGCGCTATACGGGCAAAGCTCGACCGGCGGCGCTCTGTTATTGGTGTCAAAGCAGCCGGTGCTGGACCAGTTCAGTGGCGTCGGCGCGGTCACGCTCGGCGATTACAACCTTCATCGCGAACAGGCGGCGGTCAACATTCCGATCAGCGACAAGTTCGCAATCCGGATGTCGGCGCAGAATTACGGTCATGACGGTTTCACCAAGAACACCGATTTCCCGAATCTCTCCGAGGATAACGCTAATGACGTCGACGGCAAGATAGCCATTCTCTTCCAGCCGATCGATACTTTCAAAGCGACCTTGACGACCGATTTCTACAGCTCCGACACGAACGGTTCGGCCCAGAAGAATATCAACGATCCTAATCCAAGTCCTTATGTGATTACGCAGGATTACCCGGGACGCTTCGCCCTCAATACCAGCCTGACACACCTGAACCTGGAATGGGACTTGCCGGAGTTCACGGTGAAATCGGTGACGGGATATCAGTATCTCGACCACCATCAGCACGAAGACAGCTCGCGCAGCGCGTTCGCGCTAATCGGCGCTTTCGACGATGTCGCCGCGTGGACCACGCATCTGCAGAATTTTAACGAAGAATTCGACATTCTGTCCAACCCTGGCGACAAACTCGATTGGATCACAGGCGCATTCGCATCGAGTCAGAAAACCCGGCAGTTCGTCGCCGAGTTCGGCGGCAGCACGCAGCCGCCGAGCACATTTTTCATCCCACCCAATATCGATTTAACCTCGGCGCCAAATATCACCTTCGGGCAAGACCTCAGGGTCGACCGCCAAGCCTATGCATGGTTCGCCCAGGGCACCTATCACATTCTCGACGATTTGCGCCTGACGGCCGGCATCCGGCTCAATTATGACGGATACGCCACAAACACGATCACCTTCGGCAATCCAGTCGCTGGCCTGTTGAATTATTGGGATCTGATCCCGACCTGGCGCGCCGAGGTCGAATACGACCTCGCGCCCGACAATTTGGTGTACGCTAGCTTCTCGCGCGGCTACAAGCCGGGCGGCATCAACACGTCCAACACAGTAAATCACGAAGCTGTTCTAGCCACGCCGACCTTTAGCCCGGAAATCAATACCGCCTTCGAAATTGGATCGAAGAATAAATTCTTCGATAACGCCTTAAGGGCAAACGTTTCAGCGTTTTACTACGTTTATCGGAACATGCAGTACATCGCGACCGATCCGCAGGAATTCGCCGGCGGCATCGAAAATATCCCCTCGATCCATATCTGGGGCGGAGAAGCGGAAGTGAACTATACCGGATTGCAGCAGCGGTTGCATACAAACGGCACCCTCTCGCTGGAGACCGGAAAAATCGAGAGCAGCTATTACGCGCTCGATTCCACAATCCAGCAGCAGCTCGTCGCTACAAGCCCAGCGTGCGCATATGGCGGCCAGTTCTATAATCCCGCGTGCTTCAAGGTGGAGGAAGGCGCTCAGCGCAACGTCGCCGGCAATTCGCCCGCGCAACTACCCACCGTGCTGGCGTCATTCTCGGTTGCCTATGACATACCGATCCCAACCGGCATGCTGACCCCGCGCCTCGAATATGTCTATCGCGGCACGTTCGAGCAGCGCATCTTCAACCAGCCTGGCGTCGACACGGTGCCGGCCTACAGCCTCGTGAACCTCAACTTCGAATATATCCCGACCGACCAGCCCAATCTCACGGTGCAGTTCATGGTCACCAATCTGCTCGACAAAGCCGGCGTCAACTCGCGGTATACCGACCCCTACGGCACTTTCACTACCAGCCAGCAGTTCACTCCGCCGCGACAGATCATGGGTAGAGTGAGTTACGCGTTCTAAGACAGCAACGGAGCTGGGCGGAGACAGACACGCCGCCCAGCCCGATTTTTCCTATATGACCCGTACATTTCTCGCGCCGTCGCCTTATTTGAAGCTCGGTCTGTTCGGCGCCAACACCTCGGGCGGCTCTGGCCTCACGACCGTGCCCGAGCGTTGGACCGGCGACTGGTCGGATAATGTCCGGCTAGCCCTGATGGCCGAGGCGGCAGGGCTCGACTTCTTGATCCCGGTCGCGCGGTACAAAGGCTATGGCGGAGCGACCGACTACCAGGGCAGTTCGTTCGATCCTGTGTCCTGGTGCTCGGCCCTTTTGGCGATCACGCACAGGATCACCGTCTTCGCCACCGTGCATACCGCCTTTACCCACCCGGTCCTGGCGGCCAAGCAATTCGCATCGCTCGATAATATCGGCGGAGGCCGTTTCGCGCTGAACGTCGTATGCGGCTGGAACGCCGACGAATACCGGCTGTTCGGGCTGGAATTGCCCGCCGAGCATACCGAGCGCTATGGCCTGGGCGACGAATGGCTCAAGATCGTCCTGCGCATTTGGGGCAGCGCGGCCCCGTTCGACTGGGATGGGAAATACTTCACGCTCAAGGGCGTGGTCGGCTCCCCCAAGCCGGTCGGCGGCGCGCCGCCGCCGCTGATGAACGCCGGGGCCTCGCCTCAGGGGCGGGATTTCGCCGCGCGCAATAGCGACATTCTGTTCACCAGCCTGCTGGAGCCGGAGCAGGCCGCCCCCGATCTCGCGGCGCATAAGGCTCTGGCGCAAAGCTATGGCCGCGACTCGCAGATCATGACAGGATCGTATGTGGTGTGCCGCCCAACTCGCCAGGAAGCGCTGGAGTATCATCATTACTATGCAGAGGAACATGTGGATGCCGAGGGCGTGAGCCGCCTGATGTCCGCGCTCGCGCTGAACGCGAAATCCTTTCCGCCCGCCCTCTACGACGAACTTAAAATCCGCTTCGCCGCCGGCCATGGCGGCTACCCGCTGGTCGGTTCGCCCGACGACGTCGCCGACGGAATCGCGCGCATCGCGAAGGCCGGTTTTTTCGGGCTGACGCTCGGCTTCGTGAACGCGCTCAATGATTTTCCATTCTTCCGCGACGAAGTCCTGCCGCGTCTGGTCGCGCGGGGCCTGCGGGCGCGTAGCGCCGGAACGCCTGAATTATGATGCCGCGCATCCTCGTTCTCGGCAGCCTGAACCTCGATCTCGTCCTCCATGTCCCGCGCATGCCAGTGGAGGGCGAAACCCTGCCCAGCACGGCGAGCGCAACGCTATGCGGCGGCAAGGGCGCCAATCAGGCGGTCGCCTGCGCCCGCATGGGCGCCGCCGTATCCATGATCGGTCGGGTCGGCGACGACCCGGCAGGGCTCATGTTGCGAACGGCGCTCGCCGAGGAATCCATCGAACTCGCGGGCGTGCTCGCCACGCCAAATACCGCCAGCGGCGTGGCCGTGATTTTTCTGACTCCCGATGGCCAGAACCGCATCGTCCTGGTCCCAGGCGCGAACGCCGCGCTGAGCCCAGGCGATGTCGCCGCGCACGACGCCGCATTCGCGGATTGCGCCCTTCTGCTTTGCCAGTTGGAGGCGCCGTTGGAGACGGTCGCGGCGGCCATCGAACGCGCCCACGCGGTGGGCAAGCCCGTGCTGCTGAACCCCGCGCCGGCGAGAGCTCTGCCGTCGGAGTTGCTGGCCCGAACCGATTACCTCATCCCCAATGAATCCGAGGCGACGCTTTTGACCGGAATCGCGGTGACCGACGCCGCCTCCGCCGCCGAGGCGGCGCTTAAGCTGCGCGGCCAGGGCGCCGGCCATGTCATCGTGACGCTGGGCGCGGGCGGCATCTTGATCGCCGACCGCGACGGCTGCCGGCATATGCCAGCCCTGCCCGCGCGGGTCGTCGACACCACGGCCGCGGGCGATAGCTTCATCGGCGGCTTCGCGGCGGGATTGGTCGAAGGGCTGTCCGTCGACGACGCGGCCAGGCTGGGCCTTGCCGCCGCCCGAGTTTGCATCAGCCGGCTGGGGGCGCAGGCGGCCTTGCCTTATCGGGCGGAGCTCTCGGGCTTAACCGAAATGATAGGCTGAAACGGCCTTGCCCCAAATGCGGTCGCTGAACGCGTGCCGCCCGTGCTCGCCCGAACCCGCGCCGGCCGCGACCATCAACGGCAGCAGATGCTCCTCGCGCGGGTGACAAACGCGGGCGAACGGCGCGGCGCTCCAATGCGCCAACGCGTCCTCGCGGGCTTCGATCGGCCCGTCGCAGAGAATCCCCGTCAGCCAGTCGTCAAAGGCTTGGGCCGGAGCATTGACGCGCGGATCGCCCAGCGCGCTCAGATTGTGAAAGCTAAGGCCGCTGCCAACGATCAGGATATTGTCATCCCGCAAACTGGCCAGCGCCTTACCGATAGCGATGTGACGCGCGGGATCGAGCGATGCGTCGAGCGACAATTGGAGGATCGGGATATCCGCCTCCGGAAACGCGACCTTCATCGGAATGAAGACGCCATGGTCGTAATCCCGTTTCGCATCCTCGTCGCTTTCGATGCCGGCATCGGCCAATAGACCGCGCACGCGCTGGGCCAGTTCCGGCGCGCCCGGCGCCGGGTAGGTCAGGCGATAGGTATGCGGCGGAAAGCCATAATAATCGAACAACAACCCCGGGTTCGGCGCTGACAGAACCGTAGGCCGCTTCATTTCCCAGTGGCCGGAAACGATCAGCAACGCATCCGGCTTTTCCGGCAGCATGGCCGGAAGGTTCCGTAGATACGCCTCCATAGCGACCCAGAGCGTGGGATCGTTGGGCGGAGGGTCCATGAAAAAGCAGGGTCCGCCGCCATGGGCCAGATAGATGGAAGGTTGTCCCAACGCTGCTCTCCTGATGTTCCGCCGAGATTATTCCCGCGAAAGGTCGGCTGTCTAGCCGCCAGGCCTCGTGAACACGTCGGGCCCGAACGGCTTGACCTCTGGCCGGCCGGCATCCCGATCAGAAACGTTACGATCAAGCGCGGCGCATATGTCATCCTGCGACCTTCCGGTAATGGGCGGGTTGTTCTATACCGCGAAATCGAAGAAAAGGGACCAATCGCGATGCGGTACGGGCGCCCTGTGGATCGGACCGCCAGGAGACAGTGCATGACCCAGCCCAACACTTTGATTTTCGTCGACCTCGCCGCCGACGATCCTGCGGCGGCCGGCCGCTTTTATAGCGAGGCCTTCGGCTGGCGCGACGATCACCGTCCGAGCGGGCTCTATCACCGGATGGTTCCGGG
>CAJCJC010000017.1 GCA_903970575.1 Alphaproteobacteria bacterium | reverse complement strand
GACGACGGGCGCCAGAGCGAGGACCAAGCCCGCCAATACGGCGAACGAGATTTTCCGCATGATGCAAACTCCATAATGTTGAATTTGACGCGACCTTATCCGGGTTCGGCCAGCAACCCGCCTCGCCTTTAACGCGCCCGGCTGCCGCATCCTGCTCATGGATTCGTTCGCGCGCTGGAATGGTCCGCCGGTTCGGTTCAAACTATAAGCGCAGACAGAAAATCGTTGATCGTGGATCGGCACGCATAGCCTGTCCTCGGGCTTGACCCGTGGGCTCGCGATGACCGCAATTAATATGTCACTGTAAAGAAGCCCTGCTTAGCTGTCGCCGCGAAGCCGGTCCTTAACGGCGGCCGGCAATTTCGAAATCATCGAAAGTCCCTGAACAATATGCGCATCCGTCGGATAGGAAACGGCCGGTTACTTCCAGCCGCCATCGCGGTGGCGATCATCGGCGTCGCCGTCGGTCTCGCGTGGCTCGATAATCGCGGTCCATCGTCACTGCCCCTGCCCGAGCATGATCTTAGGGCCGAGCGCACGGAAGCGACCCTGCGGACAGGGCGCAAGATCGAGCATTTCGTCCTTCGCACAAAAGGACTTGGCGATATCGGCATCTTCGTCAGCCTGCCGGAGCCGCTGCCGCGCTATAAATTGCCGATTCTGATCGTGCTGGGCGGTCTGGGAACGGGGGAGCAAAATATTCGGTATATTCCCGACGCCGGCGACAACGCCGTGATTGGTTATGACTGGCCGATGCCGCTCAGCCTGGATGGCGTTTTCGCGACGCTGTTTGCTTTGCCGACTCTGTACCATCAGGTGATGACGATACCCGCGCAAGTCGTATCCGCGACCGCATGGTTGAGCGCGCAGCCTTGGGCCGATCCAAAGAGCGTCAGCATTCTGGGGTTCTCCCTCGGGGCGCTGGCCGCGCCCGCCATAGAGAACGTCGCCGAACATGACGGGCAACCTATCGGCTGGACCATCCTCGCCTATGGCGGCGATCCCTTCGGGGCGCTCGTCGCGGCCAATCCGCATCTGAAGCCGCATTTCCTGCGCCCCATACTGGCGCCCCTCGTCAATATTCTGTTAAGCCCGCTTGAGCCCGCCAAAAATTTGCCCCGGCTGTCCGGTGAGTTTCTGGTTCTACAGGGAAGCGATGACAGCCTGATCCCGAGCGACGCCCGCGCCCGCTTCAGGGACGCCGTTCCAGAACCGAAGACCGTCACCGTCTTCGAGGGTGACCATATGGGCGTAGACCCTGACAAGCTTGGGCTGCTCCAACAGATCATCGGTGCGAGCAAGCTGTGGCTGATCGACAAAGGCGCGATCGCGCCTTTCTGACCGGCCGCGCCCGGCATCAGCGAAAATAAAATGTTCCAACTCGGAATTTTCACCGGATAGGGCCGCGAAAAGGAAGACAAAATCCTTATCGGTCGGCTAGAGGTTTCGGCTGCGATGAACATAGCGGCGCCGACCGTTGTTCAAGCATCGACAATGCAATGGAGCGATCATGCCAGACGTCTCAACCTCGCCGTACGTAAACGGCGTGCTGCCTCCGGCGAGAGACCAGCATTTGCGCGACATGGCGGATTGCATCCGCGCGCTTTCCATGGACGCGGTCGAGAAGGCCAAGAGCGGACACCCCGGCATGCCGCTCGGCATGGCGGATATCGCCACGGTGCTGTTCTCTGAATTCCTGAAATTCGACGCCAAGGACCCGCACTGGTTGGATCGGGACCGTTTCCTGCTGTCGAACGGTCACGGCTCGATGCTGTTGTACAGCCTGCTGTACCTGACCGGGTACGAGGATATGACGATCGAGGAAATCAAACGGTTTCGACAGATCGACAGCCGTACTGCCGGCCATCCCGAATACCACCACGCGACAGGGATCGAAACGACGACCGGCCCTCTGGGCCAGGGCCTCGCCAACTCCGTCGGCCTGGCGCTGGCCGAGCGCGTCATGAACGCCACTTTCGGCGACGCGCTGGTCGATCACTTCACCTATGTCTTCATGGGGGATGGCTGCCTGATGGAGGGCATCAGCCATGAGGCGATCTCGTTGGCCGGCCATCTTGAGCTCGGCAAGCTGATCGCGTTCTTCGACAATAACGCGATCACGATCGACGGCCCGACGCATCTCAGCGTGTCCGACGACGAGACGGCTCGTTTTCGCGCCTGCAACTGGCATGTGCAGGAAATCGACGGCCACGACACCGACGCCATCCGCGACGCGATCGTCGCGGCGCAAAAGGTGACCGATCAACCGTCGATGATTTCTTGCCGCACGATCATCGGCTTCGGATTTCCGACCAGAGCCGGAACCCAGAAAGCGCATAGCGACGCCCCGGGCGAGGAAGAGATCGCCGGCGCCCGCAAGCTGCTCGGATGGACCGCCCCACCCTTCGAAATCCCCGATCAGCTCCTGTCCACCTGGCGGGAAATCGGCGCGAAGGGGCGCAAGGCGCGGATGGAATGGGCCGATCGCGTCAAGGCCGCGCCAGACGGGTTGCGCCAGGATTTCGAACGCCGGAACGAAGGAAAGCTGCCGGAAAATTGGCGGGACGCCATAGCAGCGGCGAAGCAGGAACTGCTGGCGCAGGAAAAGGATATCGCAACGCGCCAGGCCGGCGGCATCGTACTCAATCACCTGTTCGACGCGATCCCGGAATTGCTGGGCGGATCGGCCGATTTGACGCCATCGAACAACACCAAGGCCAAGAACGAGATCGAGATTTCGCCCGGGCATTACAAGGGCTCTTACGTCCATTACGGCGTCCGCGAACATGGCATGGCGGCGGCGATGAACGGGATTGCGCTGCATGGGGGGTTGATCCCCTATGGCGGCACGTTCCTGACGTTTTCCGACTATTGCCGCCCCGCGATCCGGCTGGCGGCGATGATGGAAATCCGCACGATTTTTGTCATGACCCATGATTCCATCGGCCTCGGTGAAGACGGCCCGACACATCAGCCCATCGAACAACTGGCGTCTCTTCGCGCCATTCCAGGCTTGGCGGTCTATCGGCCGGGAGACTCCATCGAGACGGCGGAATGCTGGGAATCGATCCTGGATACGCCACGTCAGGCGGCGCTGATCGCGCTGTCGCGACAGCCGATGCCGCTGCTGCGCAAAGAGCCGGGGACGGAAAATCTCAGCGCCAAAGGCGCCTATGTCTTTCTCGAAGCCGAAGGCGGCCCGCGTAAGCTCACGATCATCGGCACGGGCTCGGAACTGCATCTCGCGGTCGAGGCGCGCGCGATTCTACAGGCCGAGGGCGTTCCCACCGCTGTTGTTTCCATGCCTTGCCGACTGCTGTTCGAAAAGCAGGATGCGGCTTACAAGCGGGATGTGCTGGGGGACAGCGACGCGCGGGTCGCGGTGGAGGCGGGCGTCGAAATCTCGTGGGACCGGTATCTCGGTTTCGCGGGCCGCTTCGTCGGCATGCATCAATTCGGCGCGTCGGGAAAGATAGGCGACGTGTACAAAAAGTTCGACATCTCGACCGATGCGGTGGTGCGCGCCGCGCGGGAGGTGGTGACGGCCGTGTATGGATAAGGATCGGCGGAACCCTAACTTTCCGCCCTTTTGCCGTCCTTCGGCAAATAAGGCGTTGTCCGAATTGTCCCGGTCGCCATAACGAATTGACGATACGCGGCGGAGAATGTTGCATCATCCGTCAAAAGCGGGTTCACTCGGCAGTGGAACGACACTCGGTCTCGCGGTATTTTTTCATCGCCGTGACCGTGCCCGAATACACCGGAAGCTTGTCCAGGATTGAACCGTGACCGGAACATTAACGCTTTCAGCAATCCCCTCGATCGACGCCGAGCCATTCGATCTGCGCAGGGTCGGCGCGCACCCTGATTATTGGTATCCCGTCGCCTGGTCCACCGACCTTAAGCCGGGCAAAACGCTGGGACGGGAGTTCGCAGGAGAACCGATCGCGCTGTATCGCGGCAAATCCGGAAAGGCCTTCGCCGTCGAGGATCGCTGCGCCCACCGGCAGGTACCGCTTCATCTGGGCGTGGTCGCGGGCGATACGCTGAAATGCGGCTATCATGGCTGGACTTATGACTGCACGGGACGATGCGTCGACGTTCCCTATGTTGGCGCCGAGCGCATTCCCAATGGCGTTCGCGCCTATCCCTGCCAGGAAATCGATGGGCTGATCTTCATATTTCCCGGCGACCCCGCGCTCGCGTCTTCTCGCGCGCCGGCCTCGCTCGGCTCCGCGATGAATGGCGGCTACAAGACGCGGCGGCTGAACCGGGAGGTCAACGCGCATTATACGTTCATGCATGAGAACCTGATGGACATGAACCATCAGTTCCTGCACCGCCGCCAGATGGGCGCCATCAAGGCGCATTGCCTGGGCCGGCGCAGCGGCGACGATTGGTGCGAGGTCGATTACACCTTTAGCCGGTCAACCGGCGTCGGCCCGCTGGGCGAACTGGCCATTCTGGGCACGTTTCGGCCGAACGGCGGCGGCGACAACAAGGATTTGATGACCATCCGGACCGGTTATCCCTATCAGGATTTGCGGGTCTGGGTCGGCAAGGGCGACCCCGTGCTGCATGTGTGGCTGGGCTATCTGCCCATGGGAGAGAAGCAGGATTCGACCCGCGTCTTCGGCTATCTATCCGTGCGGCGACCGGGCATCCCCGGATTGATCGACGCGGCCTGGCCGATCGTCACTTGGTTCACCGAACGCATCTTCACCGAAGACAAGCATATCGTCGAACTGGAGCAGGCGGCGCACGATGCGCAGGGTACGGACTGGAACCAGGAGGTCTTTCCGGCCATCCGCAGTCTCCGCAACGTCCTGTCGCGATGCGGCGCGCCTCTAACGACGGCAAGCGGCCGGAACTAAGCCTTTCGGCCGCCGTGGCAGAACCAGGCTCCGCCCTCGCCGCGCGTGACGTGCGCGGCGATCATTTCCGAATCCTCAAATCCGGCGTCGCGCATATGGCCGCGCACATCGGCGTCGGCCCAGCCCATCCAGAAGGGCTCGCCATTGAAACGCACCTGCCAGTCGTTCAACACCTGATCGAATAGCTTGGAAAAGCCTGGCTGGCTCGGCACGTCGACATGCAGCGCGACGCCGCCGGGCGCGAGCACCCGATGACACTCGGCGATCATCCTGGGCAGGCCGCTCCAGCTCGTTTCATGGCCGACGATATGGGACGCCACCAAATCGAAAGAATTGTCCGGGAACTCCATCGCGGTGATATCCATCTGGATAAAATCGATCGCGAGTCCCTTGGCTTCCGCCGTCGCATGGGCGAAGCGAAGAAGGCCGGGGGCGCAGTCGACGCCGACGACATGCGAGTCAGGATAAAGCTCCTTATAGGAAATCGTATTGCGGCCGCTGCCGCAGCCAATCTCAAGAATGCGGCGCGGCTGGAAGCCGGGCCAACGCTGCTCGAT
>CAJCJC010000016.1 GCA_903970575.1 Alphaproteobacteria bacterium | reverse complement strand
AAGGCGGCGATCCGCGAGATGATCGTGCCCTCGCTGCTGCCGATCGTGGCGCCGGTGGTGCTGTATTTCATCGTGCGCGCTGTCGCCGGCCAATCCTCCGCGTTCACGTCCTTGGGCGCGATGTTGCTGGGCACGATCGTGACCGGGCTGTTCGTCGCGATCTCGATGACCTCGGGCGGCGGCGCGTGGGACAACGCCAAAAAATACATCGAGGAAGGCCATTACGGCGGCAAGGGCTCCGAAACCCACAAGGCTGCGGTGACCGGCGACACCGTGGGCGACCCCTATAAGGATACGGCCGGCCCGGCGATCAACCCGATGATCAAAATCATCAATATCGTGGCGATTTTGCTGCTGGCGATCATCGCGGCGGCAGGGGGATGACGAAGCCAGTACAGGTCGGGAAGCGTCAGAGCCTCCCGACCTTTCTGGCTAGGCGTCCAGTATTTTCTCCGGCGACCGCAGCAATTCTGGGAAGTGCTTTTCGGTCTCGGCGACCCACTCCGGCGGCAACTCGTCGCGGCTGTTGAGGGAGCGGTTAAAGACGAGCAGCAGCAGATAGCCCGGATGGTCGCCCATCTTTTGCCACGGCCGGAACGCGCCTTCGCAGCTGTGGTAAGATTCAATGCGCACATTGGTCACGCCCGGCGCGTCCAGTTCCGAACGGCGGGCGTGATAGGTGCCGAGTTCGGTCGCGATCGGAATCGTGGGGTCCCCGGCCGCCAGATCGTCCAGCCCGATCTTGCCGGGGGCGGGCAGGGTGCTGAGCTCGTTCAGCATCCACACGTCATCTCCCTCCTCGCGCCAACCGACGACATGCTCGCGATAGCGGTCGCCCAGGACCTCGGACCGCCTTGAAAGATCGGCCCCGGTGATGATCGAGTTGCGGAAATACCGCCGCTCGGGCGGGGGCACCATTTCTTGCGTGAAGGGATTCTTCCACTGATCGAAGATATTGCCGTCAAGGTCGGTATACCATTCGACCTCGATGGTTCGGGTCTCGATGGATCCGTCGGGCCGCTTCAGGTGCTTCATGAAGCTGCACATGACCGCGCCGTGAAGCGGCGTGGTATGCCCGGCCTCCACCGCGTAGAACGTGCCTTTTAGCGCTGAGACCACCAGACCCTCCCGCAGAAGACCTCGCATCAGCAGGGTGCGGCGATGCACGGTCGCGGGGGGAACGGCGGGTTGCGCGAATGCGCCGGGGGCGGCGCTCGCCAGGCCGAAACCAACTCCAGCGCCAAAAAGCTTCCGTCTCGAAAATTCGCCGAACTGCAAGTGCGCCTCCAGTCAATGCACCGTGGCTAAACCACATTGATTGTAGACTACATCATTCTTCGGGCCGCTAGGCAATCAGCTTCCGGAATCGTCGTCCGATTTTTTCTTTCGCTTGGAGCTGGGGCGGCCGATATTGCCGATCAGCTGCTCCATGAAGGTGATCTCCCGGCCGACGGCGGGGGTCGTTTCCTCCAAAGGTTCCACATCCACCGCCTGATCCAGGCCAATGCGGTCCACTCCCTTGACATGGTCGGTGTCGTCGAACTCCACCGCGATGATCTTGCGCTCGGTCACCTCAGGCCTAAAAAACGCTTCGCGCTCGGTGCGCTGGCCGACGTAATACCAGGTATTGTCGTCGAAAGTGGACACGATGCTTGGCGAGCCCAGGGCCTCGAACACGTCATTCTTCGACGACGTGCCGCTTTTGACCTGCGCGATGCGCTCCTCATCCAGCATGTTGCCGCGGTTGGCGATAATGGGCGTGCAGCCCGCCAGAACGGCGGGAAGGGCGATCGCCGCGAACGCGGCGCGCCGGGATTTGCCGAAAGCGGGGCATGGTGGAGTTAAGGTCTTTGAATGGGTCATGGCCATCGCTGAAGGAGGCTTGATCCAGGCGCGAAACCGCCCAGGTCTTGGTCGGACAGTTGCACCGGGCGCGGCCGCCTGTCAACGTTCCGGAATACGCCGTTCCGTTCCCGCGCGCGTTCCTAATCGTTCAAGACCGGGGAATATCGGGCCTAGGAAATTGTTGCCGCTTATCCGATCGCACTCCTCCCGCCGCATCGCCGGGCTGTTATACGAAAGCGTGGTCGCCGCGGCGCGGGCGCCCTTCTTTTATCGCGACCTTCTCGTGCCGGACACGATCGAGGGACGGTATGAGATGATCGTCCTGCACGCCACGCTGTTGCTGCGGCGGCTGCGCGATCCTGCGGTCGGCCGCCGTCGGCTGGCGCAGGCCGTGGTGGATTACATGGCCGCCGATTTCGACCGGTCGATCCGAGAGCTTGGCGTTGGGGATTTAAGCGTGGCGCGCTTCATGAAGCGATTGGGCGAGGGGCTCTATGGCCGGGCGGCGGCCTATGACGCGGCGCTGGATAATGGCGATTCGGGCGCTTTGATGACTGCAATTCAACGCAACATATTTTCCGGAATCGATCCGGGCGGCCGCATTCTTGCCTTGATCGCCGGGTATGTCGAACGACAACGTGATCATTTGCAGACCCAGTTGGCCGGCGATCTGGCTCTGGGGCAGGTGAATTTCATCGAACCCGAAGACCGTCTTTCATCATGAGGCCCATCCAATGCCGATCCAGGGCAATCTAGAATTCCCGCGGCCAGAATTATCGAGGCCTTTCAGTGTCGACCGGCTGGGCGCCGCGCCCCAGGTGGAAACCGTTCGCGCCGGCGTGGAAGAACGCGCGGCCCTGGCGACCCGATTGGGTTTGGTAAGTATCGATATGTTGGAGGCTGTCATCAGGCTCGAGCGGGAGGCGAGCGGGGTCGTTCATGTCTCCGGCCGTCTGGAGGCCGAGTTCGTGCAAACCTGCATCGTTACGCTGGCCCCGTTTCCCAGCCATGTCGAGGATAGTTTCGAAACCGATTTCAGCGCGGATTCACCCGTCGAGTCGCCGAGTCTCGACGCCGAGTTCGTATTCGACCTCGAAAACGATCCGCCCGAGCCCATTATCGACGGCAACATCGATCTTGGCGAACTGGTCGCCCAGTACCTGTCCTTGGCGCTGGACCCTTACCCGCGCGCGCCCGGCGTCGCCTTCGACCCGGTATGGGTCGCTGACGAGGAGAGCATGTCGCCTTTCGCCGTGCTGAAGACGCTGAAGGGCCAGGCATGACGCGATAAACCTATGCGACCTTGCCGCAATCGAAGTTTTGCTTTAAGGAAACCGCCTTCGCGGGTGGCTTGCCACAAGGCCGCGCACTCTTTCCGTTTCAGGTTTCGTTATGGCAGTTCCCAAGAAAAAGACGTCCAAGTCTCGCCGCAATATGCGTCGCGCGCATGACGCGCTGACCAGCGTCGGCGCCATCGAATGCTCCAATTGCGGGGAGTTGAAGCGGCCTCACCACATCTGCACCGCCTGCGGCCATTATGACGGCCGGGAGGTCGTGGAAGTTTCGGCCCAGGCGTGACTTCGTCCGGGCTGCGCGTCAAGGGCAAGTCCAGCTTAAACGCGACTCTCACCGTCGCTCTCGACGCCATGGGTGGCGATCACGGTCCGGAAATGGTTATCGCGGGCGCCGATCTGGCGCGGCTGCGATACCCACAGGTGCGTTACATATTCTTTGGCGATGAAGCCAGGATAGCGCCGCTTTTGCAGCGGCGTAAGGCGCTTCATGCGCTCGCCGTCGTCCATCATACCGATTCGCTGGTCAGCAACGAGATAAAACCGTCCGCGGCGTTGCGGTCTGGCCGCCAATCCAGCATGCGGCTTGCGATCGACGCGGTGGCGGCGGGCCAAGCCGATTGCGTCGTCTCGGCGGGCAATACCGGCGCGTTGATGGCCATGGCGAAGATCGTCCTGAAGACGCTGCCCGGAATAGACCGCCCCGCGATCGCCTCCTTCCTGCCGACGTCGCGCGGAGAGACGGTGATGCTCGATCTCGGCGCCAATATCGAATGCGACGCAGACAATCTGGTTCAGTTCGCGGTCATGGGCGCCATTTTCGCGCGGACGGTTCTGGGCGTTCCCGAGCCTACGATCGGATTGTTGAATGTCGGCGCGGAGCAGTTGAAGGGCAACGAGACGCTGCGGTCCGCGGCTGACATTCTGCGCTCGATTCCTCTTCCCGGCAGCTTTCACGGGTTTGTCGAGGGCAACGACGTGCCGGCCGGGACGGTCGACGTAGTGGTCACGGACGGCTTTACTGGCAATGTGGCGCTGAAGATCGCGGAGGGCATGGGCAAGCTCTATTCCGGATTCCTGCAAAGCACCTTCCGGTCGTCGGTCATGGCGCGATTCGGCTTTTTGATGGCGAGCGGCGCGTTTCGAAAGCTGCGTGCGCGGGTCGATCCGCGTCGCTATAATGGGGGCATGTTCCTCGGACTGTCCGGAGTCTGCGTTAAAAGCCATGGCGGCACTGATGCGTTCGGTTTCGCCAACGCGATCGGCGTCGCCGTGGATCTGGTTGCGGAGGGCTTCAACGATCGCATCCAGGAAGAATTGAAACGGCTGGCGCCCGCGCAGCCGCCAGCGACCCTAGCCGTCTGAAGGCACTCATGTTTCGATCCGTGGTCACAGGAAGCGGGGCGTTTCTCCCCGCCAAACTCGTCACGAATGACGATTTGTCGAAGATCGTCGATACGACGGATGAGTGGATCGGACAGCGCACCGGCATTCGACAGCGTTATATAGCGGCCGAGGACGAAAATACCTCCGATCTGGCCCTGGCCGCCGCGCGCAACGCGCTTGCCGCCGCCGGGCTCGATGGATCGGACATCGACCTGATCGTCCTGGCGACGACGACGCCCGATCAGACCTTTCCCGCCACGGCGGTCCGGGTGCAAAACGCGCTGGGAATGCGCCATGGCGCGGCGTTCGACGTTCAGGCCGTGTGTTCCGGATTCGTGTTCGCGCTCGCGGTGGCCAATAATTTCCTGGCGGTTGGGCAGGCGAAGCGCGCGCTGGTGATTGGGGCCGAGACGTTCTCGCGATTGCTGGACTGGACCGATCGTGGAACCTGCGTTTTGTTCGGGGATGGGGCCGGCGCGGTCGTTCTGGAAGCCAAAAGCCAGGCGGAAGCGGGGGGACGGGGCATATTATCGACCCATCTGCATTCGGACGGCGCGTACGAAAATATTCTTTATGTCGATGGCGGTCCGTCGGGCACCGGAACGGTCGGCAAGGTCCGCATGAACGGCAAGGAGGTGTTCCGCCACGCCGTGCAACGCCTGGCCGAAATCGTCGACGAGACTCTGGAGGCCAATGGCCTGGTCGCGGCGGATATCGATTGGCTGGTGCCGCACCAGGCCAATCAGCGCATCATCGAAAGCACCGCGCGAAAGCTGCAACTTCCGATGGAGCGGGTCGTCTCGACCATCGCGCGCCATGGCAACACCTCGGCGGCCTCCATCCCGCTGGCCCTCGCCGAGGCGGTGGAGGACGGCCGAATCCGCCCGGGACATCTCGTATTGACCGAGGCGCTGGGCGGCGGATTGACCTGGGGGTCGGCTCTGATCCGCTGGTAGGCCCGTTTCTCGGGCGCCTGGATAAAAACGCGGCTTTCGTCCCTTTCGAACGAAATCATCCAACTCTTTGGAATTGACCGCATAACCCGCGTCACCTAAGCTTTCTTTAAATATGGAGGGATGGCCATGGCCGGACAAACGATTACGCGCGCCGACCTCAGCGAGGCGGTGTATGAACAAGTGGGACTGTCCCGCAACGAATCCGCGACGCTCGTCGAAACGGTCCTCGATGAAATCTCGACCGCGCTGGAGCGGGGCGAGTCCGTAAAGATATCGTCGTTCGGCAGTTTCGCCGTTCGTCAAAAGGGCCAACGGCTTGGGCGCAACCCCAAGACCGGCGAGGAAGTGCCGATTCTGCCTCGGCGCGTGTTGGTGTTTCGCGCAAGCCATGTCTTGCGGGATTTCATCAACAAGCGCCAATAGGGGCGACGGGCGAGGGATTGGATGGCGGTTATCGAAGACGCGATGGCGGTTGCTCTGGGCGACGTGGCGGTGACGATAACCGACGCGCGCGCCGAGGAAGCGGCAACCCACTCCTCCACGAAGGCAGCCGCCGGAAAATCGGCGATGGCGTTCCGGACGATCAGCGAAGTATCCGCCGATCTTGAGATTCCGCAGCATGTTCTAAGGTTTTGGGAAACCAAGTTCACGCAGCTTCGCCCGCTGAAGCGCGGCGGCGGCCGGCGCTATTACCGGCCCGAGGATATCGCGCTGTTGCGGCGAATCCACGGGCTTCTTTACAACGAAGGCTATACGATCAAGGGCGTGCAACAATTGCTGCGGCGCCCGCGGGCGGCGGCCTTGGCGGCGAAAGCCGTCGAAACGCCCGCACCCGTTGTCGAGACCACGATTCCAGGCCTTCCTAAACCGCCCGCCCAAGACGCCGACCGGCTTTTGAGGGATTTGCTCGCGGAGTTGAAGCAATTACGGCTTATGCTGGATTGAGCCGAGGCTCGATAAGCTGGAGCGGTTGCGCGCATGGCCGGCCGTCACTATAGTCCCGGCCGTGATCCCGTCGGCTTCCAGGACCGGTGGAAAATGATCGAGACGGGTAGTGGCGCAGCCTGGTAGCGCACCTGCATGGGGTGCAGGGGGTCGTCGGTTCGAATCCGGCCTACCCGA
>CAJCJC010000015.1 GCA_903970575.1 Alphaproteobacteria bacterium | reverse complement strand
CCATCGCGGCGGCGGCGACGGCCGGCGTTATTGTGCGTCCGTTCAAGCTGCCGGAGGCGATTTGGGCCGTCTCCGGCGCCCTGCTGCTGGTCGTGCTGGGGCTTCTTCCCGCGCGAACGGCGCTGACCGGGATGGCCAAGGGAACGGATGTCTATCTGTTCCTGACCGGCATGATGCTGCTGGCGGAGACGGCGCGGCGGGAGGGCCTGTTCGACTGGCTGGCTGCGGTGGCGACGAAGCGGGCGGGCGGCTCGGCGCGGCGGCTATTCCTGCTGATCTATGGCGTGGGCGCGGTGGTGACGATCTTTCTGTCGAACGACGCGACCGCCGTGGTGCTGACCCCGGCCGTCGCGGCGGCGGCCAAGACGGCCAAGGCGGAGAAGCCCCTGCCCTATCTTTTGATCTGCGCCTTTATCGCCAATGCGGCCTCCTTCGTGCTGCCGATCTCCAACCCGGCCAATCTCGTGATCTATGGCGCGCGCATGCCGTCGCTGCTGCAATGGCTGCCGCGGTACCTGCCCGCATCCGTGCTGTCCATCGTCGCGACTTATATTGTCTTGCGATGGACGCAGCGCGACGCGCTGAAGCAGGACTTGGAGACGGAGGCAGACAGGCCGCGCCTTTCCGGGGGCGGCAAGACCGCCGCGCTCGGCATCGCGGCCACCGCGATCGCGCTGTTGGTGTCGTCCGCGATGGACATCCAGTTGGGGCTGCCCACCGCCATCGCGGGGGGCGCGACGGCGGCGATCGTGCTGATCCGCGACCGGGCCTCGCCGTGGGCGCTGGCCAAGGAGATTTCGTGGAGCGTCTTGCCGCTCGTCGCCGGGCTGTTCGTGCTGGTCGAGGCGCTGGACAAGACAGGCGTTATTCGCGCGATCGGGGATATGGTTCACGCCCAGGCGGAGCGCGGGGCGGCGGCGACGGGATGGGGCGCGGGCCTGGCGGCCGCTTTCGCCAGCAATCTTCTGAACAACCTGCCAGTCGGCTTGATCGCGGCCGGCGCGCTTCAAACCGCGCAGTCGCCCGAGGCGGTGACGAGCGCGGCGCTGATCGGGGTCGATCTCGGGCCGAATTTGTCGGTGACGGGGTCGCTCGCGACCATATTGTGGCTGACCGCGCTGCGCCGCGAAGGGCAAAGCGTCAGCTTTTGGACGTTCCTCAAACTTGGAACACTGATCATGCCGCCGGCGCTGATAATGGCGTTGGCGGCGGCGGTGTTAGGCGGATAGCGGCGGCGACTCACTTGCCGAGGGGGAGGAGGATTTTACCCGCGCAGTCCTTCCCTTGGCTCCGCGCCTAGAGGCGGAACCTGAGTTAAAACGCCAAGACGCCAAGGCCCCAAGAAAAGGCGATTTTTTCATCTTGGAGCCTTGGCGTCTTTGTGTTTCGAAATGACTTGCCTGGACAGGCGACCGCCGCTGAACGATGGCGCATGCTGGGCGCGGCGCCGATGGTGGACGGCATCGCGCTGATCGCGAAGTTTCGCGCTTTGGCCTAGACGCTCGCGTCCACCACGATGACATGCCCAAGAGCGCCATATTCCAGTATTGCCCCATCGGCGGTCAGCAGTGGGAGACCGGCGTGACGGGCGGTCGCGATAATCAATCTATCAGCCGGGTCGCCGTGAAGCCGCCCCGGAAGCCGCACGCTATCGATGGCGATGACGGGCTCGATCGGCGCCAGAATAATCCCGGGAAGAGCCATTGCCGCGATGATCCACGCCCCGACCTCCCGGCCGAGCGCCAAGCGGCCTTTTTGGGCAAGCATCGCGATTTCCCAAGGCGTCATGGCGGACACATGAACGCCGTTCGAAGCTGTGGCGGCGGCAAGGATGTTCCGAGCGTTGGAGCCGAGTCGGTTATCGTCCTGCACGGCCCAAATGAGGACATGCGTATCAATAACGATCAACGCGCCGCGTTCCAGTCCCCAGGCTCGAGGACCGGCGCCAATGGATCGTCGAAGCGCAGAACGGAGCCGCGCATGGCACCAACAATAGACGCGGGTTCCTGCGACTTAACAGGTTGCAATGTCGCGACAGGCCTGCCCCGCTTCGTTATCGTCACGGGTTCGTGATCCTCGCTCATGCGTTCGATCAGCCGCAGGCATTCCGCCTTGAACTGAGCCGCTCCAATCATTTTGGTCATCGCATGATTCCGAATGCCTATCTATAGGTGTCATATACATCTGTACATGCTATGTGTACAGATGGACGCTCGATTGCAAGCTAGGTAACTTCGTCGACAGCGGGTTTCGGAACGCGACAGCCAGCGATATCCGATTCCCTTCGGAAAATTCACGCTTCGCAAAGCCCCCCACCCGGCGTCATCCTTGACTTAAAGGCCGAAAAGCGTATTTTCCGTGGCCTTCGCGACCTGCCCTTGGCGGGCGCCTAAAGGATTTTCGTATTATGGCAAAGCCGTCCACCGTTCTGATCAAAATGGTAAGCACCGCCGACACGGGGTATTTCTACGTGAAGAAGAAAAACCCGCGTAAGGCGACGAACAAGCTCGAGCTTAAAAAGTACGACCCGGTTGCGCGGCAGCATGTCGTGTTCAAGGAAAGCAAGATTAAATAGGTCCGCGTTGGCGTTGCGATTTTCGGACGAGCCGCCTTTGGGCGGCTTTTTCGTTTGGAGCGGCCCTGAATTTCATGGAGTGGGATTCCGGCGACGGATTTCGGATAAAAATCGGGCCACAGCGTAGGAACGTCGCACCGGTCGCGTACTAGGCTCGCAACGCCATATCGCGCGCTTTATAAATTGGTCCAAATGAGGTTGCCGTCGTGGCGTTACATTGGCGGGAGTAGAATATATTGAAGCAATCTCGGCTTATCGGGGTCGCCGCCATTCTGGCCGTCTGCGTCGCCGGTTATTTCGCCCTGCATCGGCCCAGCGCCCCCAAAACGGCGGCGAAGCCCCCGATTCCCGTCACCGTCGGGCAAACCGAGATCAAGGACGTGCCGGTCTTCGTGCGCGGCCTGGGGGTGGTGCAGGCCTTCAACACGGTGACGGTCAAAAGCCGGGTCGACGGCCAGATCACCCAGGTCTCGTTCGCCGAGGGCAGCGAGGTTAAGGCCGGAGACAAATTATTCCAGATCGACCCCAGGCCTTATCAGGCGGCGCTGGATCAGGCGGCCGCCAATCTTCAACGCGACCAGGCCCAGCTCGCGGGCGCGCAACGCGACCTCGATCGATATGGCCAGCTTGTCGGGCCGGGATTTCAGACCCGGCAAAGCTTCGAGGACGAAAAGGCGACGGTCGGCCAATTGGAGGGTTCGGTCAAAGCCGATCAGGCGGCGATCGACAGCAGCAAGCTTAACCTCGAATACGCGGATGTGCGCTCCCCCATCGATGGGCGGACGGGCGCGCGGCTGGTGGATATCGGCAATTTCGTGCAGGCGAGCCAAGCCACCAATCTGGTGACGATCACCCAGCTAAAGCCGATTTTCGTGACCTTCACCGTGCCGCAGTCGGCTTTGGACCAAATTCGGCAGAATCAGGCGAAGGAGCCGTTGACGGTCATCGCCTATGATTCCGACGACAAGACGGCGCTGGCCACCGGCAAGCTGACCCTCATCAACAATCAGGTCGATGTGACCACGGGCACGATCGAACTGAAGGCGACGTTCGACAACGCCGACGAGCGGTTGTGGCCCGGCGCGTTCATCAACGCCAGATTGATTTTGTCGGTCCGCAAGGGCGCGGTCACGGTTCCGGCGCAGACGGTCATGCAAGGCCCCAACGGCCCCTATGCCTATGTGATCAAACCGGACCAGACGGTCGAACGGCGCGAGGTCGAGATCGCGTCGACCCAGGACGGCATGGCCGTCATCGCCAAGGGGCTGGAAGCGAACCAGACCGTGGTTGTCGACGGCCAGTATCGTCTGGTGAACGGCTCGAAGGTCAAGGCCAGCGGGCAGCCCGAGGCATGAGGATGGACGCGTGAGGGCCCAGGAATCGAGGAAGGGCCGATGAACGTCTCGGAAATCTTCATCCGGAAACCCATCGCGACGTCTCTGCTGATGATGGGCATCCTCATCTTCGGCGTCGCCGCCTATCCGCTGCTGCCGGTCGCGGCGCTGCCGCGGGTCGATTTTCCGACCATTCAGGTATCGGCGAATCTTCCAGGCGCGAGCCCGGAGACGATGGCGTCGTCCGTGGCGACGCCGCTGGAACAGCAATTCGCGGCCATTCCCGGCTTGACGCAGATGACCTCGACGAGCGGTCTGGGATCGACCAGCATCTCGCTGCAATTCGATCTCGACCGCAATATCGACGGCGCCGCGGGCGACGTGCAGACGGCGATCAACGCGGCAGGCGGCCTGTTGCCGAAGGATCTGCCCAACCCGCCGACCTATAAGAAAACTAATCCGGCCGACCGCCCGATCCTGATCTACGCGATCTATTCGGACAGCATGCCGATTTATAAGCTCGACGATTACGCGTTCACGATCATCGCGCAGAAGCTGTCGACCGTGCCCGGCGTCGCCGAGGTGGATATAGGCGGCGAGCAGGTCTACGCCGCGCATATTCAGGTCAACCCGGGGACTTTGGCGTCCAAGGGGATCGGGCTCGAGGATGTCCATAACGCGATCACGGCGGCGACGCTGGACGAGCCTAAGGGCACGCTGGAGGGCGCCAATCAGGCGTTCACGATCGACACCAACGATCAGTTGATGACCGCGCAAGGCTATTCCAACCTGATCGTCGCCTATCGCAACGGCGCCCCGGTTCGGGTCAAGGATATCGGCGAGGTTGTCGATTCATCCACCACGCCCCGCGCCGGCGCCTGGTACGAACACCGACAGGCGGAGGTGCTGCTGATCAGACGGCAGCCCGGCGCCAATACGGTCGAAACGATCCGGCAGATTCAAGCGATGCTGCCGATGCTGCGCGCATCCATTCCGCCCTCGGTCAAGATCGACCTGGTGTCGGATAGATCGCAGACCGTCACCGCCTCGTTGAGCGACGTGCAATTCACCCTGACGCTGACGATCGCGCTGGTCGTGATGGTGATCTTTATATTCCTGCGGAATTTATGGGCGACGGTCATACCGAGCATCACCGTGCCACTATCGCTCGTGGCGACGCTGGGCATCATGTACATGCTCGGCTACAGCCTCGATAATCTATCGCTGATGGCGATCACCATCTCGGTCGGCTTCGTGGTCGATGACGCGATCGTCATGATCGAGAATATCGTCCGCTATATCGAAGAGGGGGAATCCCCGTTTCAGGCGGCGATCAAGGGCGCGGGACAGATCGGTTTCACGATCATATCGATCACGGTTTCACTGTGCGCCGTGTTCATCCCCTTATTGTTCATGGGGGGCATTGTCGGCCGATTGTTCCGCGAATTCGCGGTCACGGTCACGGCGGCGGTCATGGTGTCGGGCTTCATCTCGCTGACGCTGACGCCGATGATGTGTTCGTTGTTCCTGAAGCGGGAAACCCATGAGCGGCACGGGCGGCTCTATCGCGCCGTCGAGGCGTTTTTCGAGTGGGTGATCGGCGGATACGATAAGGGCCTCAAATGGGTCTTCCGCCACCAGTTCCTGACGCTGATGTCGACGCTGGCGCTGGTCGCGTTGACCGGATTTCTCTACGTCATAATTCCAAAAGGCTTTTTCCCCGAGCAGGATACCGGCTTGCTGGTCGGGCAGATCGAGGCGCGACAGGACATCGCGTTCGCCGCGATGTCGAAACTCGCCAATGAAACCGCCGACGTTATATCTTCGGACCCGGCGGTCAAATCGGTCGTGACGCTGGTGGGAACGACCGGCGGCAATGTCAGCGAAAACACCGCCCGGTTTCTGGTCGAGCTTAAGGATTTCGATAAGCGGAGCGAATCGGCGCAGGACGTGATCCAAAGACTTCGCCCGAAGGCGGCGCGGCTGGAAGGCATCAAATTCTATCTTCAGGCCTCGCAGGACGTCACCGTCGGCGCGCGCACCACGCAGACGGAATATCAGTATACGCTGAGCGATACGGACACGGCCGAGCTAAACAATTGGGCCCCTAAGATCGAGGCTGGGCTTAAGAACATGCCCGAGCTGCAGGATGTCGCCAGCGATCAACAGATCGCGGCCCCGCACATCGCGGTGCAGATCGATCGCGACGCCGCCTATCGCATGGGTCTGTCGCTTTCGACGATCGACCAGACGCTTTATGACGCCTTTGGCGAGCGTCAGGTCGCAACGATCTATACCTCCACCACCCAGTACAAGGTCGTTCTGGAGGTGCAGCCGCAATTCCAGGACGACGTCGCCGCGTTATCACGCATCTATATCCCCGGCGCGAATGGCGCGGAGGTTCCGCTGAGCACCGTCGCGCATTTGACGACCAAAGTCGAACCGCTGACCGTCAATCATCAGGGTCAGTTCCCATCGGTGACCCTGTCGTTCAACGTCGCGCCCGGCGTCTCGTTGGGAGAAGCGGTCGAGAAGATTCAGGGGCTTCAAAACGAGCTTAGGGTTCCGCCAACCCTTCTTGGATCGTTCCAGGGCAATGCCCAGGCGTTTCAGTCATCGCTGTCATCGACGCCGCTGCTGATCGCGGCGGCCATCCTGGTGATGTATATTATCCTGGGGATGCTCTATGAGAGCTATATCCACCCGCTGACGATCCTATCCGCGCTTCCGTCGGCGGGGGTCGGCGCGCTGATCAGCCTGATGGCCTTCGGCTACGACCTTAGCGTGATCGCGCTGATCGGCATTATTCTGCTGATCGGCATCGTAAAGAAAAACGCCATCATGATGATCGACTTCGCGCTCGAGGCGGAGCGTAAGGAAGGCAAGACGCCGCTGGAATCGATCCATGAAGCCTGCCTGCTGCGCTTTCGCCCCATTATGATGACGACGATGGCGGCCTTGTTCGGGGGCCTGCCGCTGGCGATCGGGCAAGGCGCCGGATCGGAACTCCGGCGACCGCTCGGCATCGCGATTGTCGGCGGCCTTGTCGTATCGCAATTCCTGACGCTCTACACCACGCCCGTCATCTATCTATACATGGATCGGCTGAGCCATTGGCTGGCCGCGCGCGGCCTCGGTCGATCGAGGAAACAGCCGGAGCTGGAGATGGCGCCGCATAAGGCGGCGGCGGAGTAGGATTCGGGCGACGCCGCGGCGTCAGGCCGAAGGGGGCGTCTCGGGCGACGCATTAAGAGCGCCGCTTTCAGAGCCGTTTCCGGTCTGGGGGGCGGAAAGCTCGATCTCGACCCGGTTGCGACCGTTGCGCTTCGCCCGATAAAGCGCCATGTCGGCGCGTTTCAGAATGTCGGCCACAGGCTCTTCGCCCTCTCCCGCGATCGTCATGCCGATGCTGGTCGTAATCGGAACCATGCCGCCATCCGCGTTATAGCTCATCGGTTCGCCGCTGATAACGCCGCATAGTCGCCGAGCCACCAGTTCCACGGTGTCAAGATCGACATCCGGCAACACGACGATGAATTCCTCGCCGCCGATTCGGGCCGCCAGATCGAAATTGCGCATGTGACGCGTGATGCGTTGCGCGAACTCCCTTAAGACGAGATCCCCAGCGGCATGACCGTAGGTATCATTCACCCGCTTGAAATGATCGAGATCGAACATCAGAACCGCGAAGCGTTTCTTATGCTCGCCGGAACGATTCACCAGACGCTCCAGATGCCCCATGACATAACGCCGGTTGAACAAGCCGGTCAGCGGATCCGTAAGGGCCATCGACAGGCTGGCGGTATAATTGGCCACTAGACGATCTTGATAGCGCTTTTGCCGTACCTGGCTGCGGACGCGCGCCAAAAGCTCGTTTCGGTCAATCGGCCGAAGAATGTAATCGTTGGCGCCGAGCTCAAGCCCCTTCGCCACCTTGTTCATGTCATGCTCGTCCGCCATCAGGAGCATCGGAATCTGACGCGTGCTTTCCCGCGAGCGAAGCTGCGAGCACAATCTCAGCCCGTCTTCTCGCGCGAGGAGGAGGCTGATGATGACCAGATCGAAATCAGGCGACGCGTCGATTTGGGCGATCGCGTCAGCGATGGTCGCGGCGACCGTCAGCGTATCTTCATCGAAGGCCAGCGTCGCCACGATCCGGTCAACGACCGAGCGGCCATCCTCTACCAGAAGAACACGGGCATGATCCGCGCGCTCCTCGATGATGGGTCGATTCTCGTTCAGCACGGAGAATTGCTGCGACGTCTTCTCACGCAGGCGCCATTGATCGGAAGTGAGTTTCAGACGGATCAACGACCGCACGCGCGCGAACAAGGCGATGTCCTTGACCGGCTTGGTCAGGAAATCGTCAGCGCCAGCCTCCAGGCCACGCACCCGATTCTCCGAGTCGGAAAGAGCGGTGATCATCACAATGGGAATATGCGACGTGACCGGATCGGCTTTTAGCCGCCTACAGACCTCGAAGCCGTCCATTCCAGGCATCATCACGTCGAGGAGGATAAGGTCCGGGGGGGACGCCGCGATTTTCTGGAGCGCTTCCGGTCCGGAAAATGCGGTTACGACGTCAAAATACTCAGCTTGCAGCTTGGCGGACAGCAGCTTGACGTTTGGAACCAGATCGTCAACGACAAGGACGCGAGCCGACATTATCGGTTCACCGATTCCGAATATTCAATTCAAATGCCGTTCCACCGTTTCCAAAAACTTGGTCACGGATATCGGCTTGGCGATATAGTCCTGGCATCCGCCTTCTCGTATTCGTTCTTCATCTCCCTTCATCGCGAATGCCGTAACCGCGATCACCGGGATATGTTTAAGCCTTTCATCATCCTTTAACCATTTCGTTACGTCCAGACCCGAAACTTCCGGGAGTTGAATATCCATGATGATGAGATCGGGATGATGCTCTCGCGCAATCTTCAGGGCCTCGATGCCGTCCCGGCTCTTCAACGTCGCATAGCCATGCGCCTCGAGAAGATCATTGAACAGCTTCATGTTCAACTCGTTGTCTTCGACGATTAATATCGTTTTCATAACGGCGTATTCCTCGGCCCGGGCTTATATGCATCGTAATTGGCCCGAGCATCCGATAACAGCATTTCGCATCATCTTCCATAAACAGAGATACGCGCCTTGATCGAGCGGACGATCCGAATACGCCAAAAAGGCGGGATTCAACAATGTGGGCGTTGTATAATCTGAATAGCTTGCAGCGTTCCGTGTACGCTGAAATCCTCATAGTCATAATCGTAATCGCTTACGACGCCGTTGTCATGCACGGTCATCGTCATCTCATATTCAGGTTGTTCGTTATCGGCGATGGCCGCGGGTTCGTTATCGTCGTCAGTTCCAGCCGGCGCGAAGAAGGCGACGCGTACGCGGTGGGACGGCGTATCGAGTAGAGGGCTCTTGACCGAGGTTCCCGGCGTCTCCGATGTAGGCTGCTTGAGCACGATCGCGTTAAATCGGGCGGCGCCGCCGCCCTCGCTGCCATCGAACATCTCGCCGCTTAGAAACCGACCACCCTTCTGCGCGTATTCTATCAGCTTAACCTGTTGCGCCGTTTGAAACAGGAAATGCGGCGGCAGTTTATAGGACCTGTGTTCTGGCTTGGTGTAATCGACGGCGCCGGCGTCGTTCGGACCGCTTCGGCGGGCGCGTCCACGAAATTCGCTGACATCGCCGTTTTGAGTCTGACGGACTGAAAATTTGTAATCGTCGCCAGCCTTGTTTTCCCAGGCCGCGAAGTCACTGTTGCTTACTTCCTCCACGCCTTCGCCATTAACTGTGCGCAGCAAGGATTTCTGATTCGTGGTCCATGCATCGCAGGCGTCGGTAAATTCGAGCACCATCTTTCCCGATACATCGATATAATCGCTGCCCGGCCTTGTCGAAGTCAGGGTCACGGAATACAGCGCCTTGTGAGACGCAAGGACGATCTGGGAGGCCGCTGGCGGCATTCCGGCGGCGTCCACGGAATGCGCCACGAAAAGCGAGACCGCGGGCCCGCCCCATGCCAAGGCGCATACAACTAAACCGACGGGCGAGATTTTTATAAACACGATTGCTCTTCAATGTATGCCACAGTGGCGCCGCCGCCACAGTATTGTGACGACTACAGACCGTTCAAGTCCCTGGCGGTTTTTCCCGATATAAGGCGCGGAATCCTGACGAGTGTGGCGCCATAGCCACCGACGAGGCTTACTTTTTGAGCAACATGGCCAATGACCGGCATGTTCCGCACGTGGCGGGTGGCGATCCACCAAACAGGCATATCCGGAACACGCAACTTTCCGTCAGCGGTATTTGTCAGCGCACGTAACGAACCTATTTATAGTACAGGGCGTCGACCGCCCCCTTATCCAATCCGCGTCCGCGCCCTCTGGGGCGAGCGCCAGAGGAACCGCGACCATGATCGATCGTAGACCTTTCGAGAGCCTGGGTGGGGCTAATCACGGCTGGATGAACGCCAAACACCATTTCTCCTTCGCTGAGTATCACGATCCAAAACGCATGAATGTCGGCGCCATCCGGGTTTGGAATGACGACGAGATCGCGCCTGGAACCGGTTTTCCGGCGCATCCGCATAGCGACATGGAAATTGTGACTTATGTTCGCAAAGGCGCTATCACGCATCGCGATAGCCTTGGCAACCAAGGGCGGACAGAGGCGGGAGACGTCCAGGTGATGAGCGCCGGAACAGGCATACGTCACGCCGAATATAATATGGAGGCGGAGCCGACCACTCTGTTCCAAATTTGGATTCTCCCCAACCGTCGCGGCGGCCCGCCCTCATGGGGGGCGAAACCATTCCCTAAGAACGAGCGTTCCGGCCGTTTCGTGACTCTGGCAAGCGGGTTCGCCGAGGATGCCGACGCCTTGCCTATCCGCACTGACGCACGAGTTCTGGGCGCGACTCTCAAGGCGGGGCAGAGTACGGAATACGCGATCGGGGCAACGAGAAACGGCTACCTTGTCCCGGCGACGGGTAAGATCGAGGTCAACGGCGTAACACTGAACGCGCGCGACGGCGCGGCGATCCAGCACGAGGAGAGCGTCAGGATCACGGCGCTGGAAGATAGCGAAATCGTGTTCGTCGACGCCGCCTGAGGCGCGCTTCAAAACCATCGACAGGAGTTTCAGATGGCCAAGGTTCTGGTGCTTTATTACTCGGCCTACGGCCATATCGAGAAGATGGCGGAGTCCATCGCGGAAGGCGCGCGTGAAGCCGGGGCCGCCGTCGACATCAAGCGCGTGCCGGAACTTGTGCCGGAGGAAATCGCGCGCCAATCCCATTTCAAGCTGGACCAAGCGGCGCCGGTCGCGACCGTCGCCGAACTCGAGCACTATGACGCGATTATCGTTGGAACGGGCACGCGGTTTGGCCGGATGTCTTCGCAAATGGCGAATTTCCTGGATCAGGCCGGCGGGTTGTGGGCGCGCGGCGCCCTTAACGGCAAGGTGGGCGGCGCGTTCGTCTCGACCGCGAGTCAGCATGGCGGGCAGGAAACGACGCTGTTCTCCGTAATCACCAATCTGCTCCATTTCGGCTTGATCGTCGTAGGCATGAATTACGGCTATGCCGGTCAGATGGGCGTCAAGGAGGTAACCGGCGGCGCGCCTTATGGCGCGACCACCATTACCGACGGGGACGGATCGCGCCAGCCGAGCGCAGGCGAACTGGCCGGCGCGCGCTATCAAGGCAAACAGATCGCCGAAATAGCGATCAAGCTACACGGCTGAGTGCGCGGGCGCGGCGGGCTTTCGTGAGGGCAGGCTCCGCGATTAAAGCATGGTTGGCGATTTGCGGGCTTAGCATCGCCATTTTCGCGGGGCGCGCGCGCGCGACCGAGGAACACCTGTCCATCGGCGGCCTTTCGGTTGTCGTCTGGTCGGAACCTGGCCCAGCTGGGCGCAGGCCGATCCTGATCTTCTCCCATGGCGCCCATGGTTGCGCGACTCAGTCGCGGTTCCTGATGGAAGCGTTCGCCCATGACGGGTATATGGTATTCGCGCCTAATCACCGCGACGCCACATGCGTTGAGGACGCGACGCGCGCGGTCGCACCGCCGGAACCGTCCATCCGCCAGCCCGAGCTTTGGAACGCCGACAGTTATCGTTCGCGGGCGGACGACATCCGGAACCTGATCGCGGCGTTGCGCGCCGACCCAAAATGGCGCGGGCGAATCGACTGGCGCCGGCTCGGGCTGGTTGGGCATTCGCTCGGTGGATACACGGCTCTGGAATTGGCGGGGGCCTGGCCGGAGCAAAAAATGCCCGGGATCCGCGCGGTTCTGGGCCTGTCCCCCTATGTGCAGCCCTTCGTAATCCAGCATACGATGGGCGGCGTTTCGGCGCCGGTGATGTTCGAGGGCGGGACCGAGGATGTCGGCATCACCCCCACGGTGAGCCGCGCCGGCGGCGGTTATGATTTTGCGCCTCCGCCCAAATATTTCGTCGAGTTCGCCGATGTGGGGCACATGGGGTGGACCGACGTTGGCATGCAGAATTCCAGCCAAATCGTGGCGTACAGCCTTGCCTTCCTGGACCATTACATCAAAGGAAGCCGGCCATCGCCGATCTTGACGCATAAATCGGACGGCGTGGCGGAACTGTGGTTCCAATCGGAATTAGGGAAAGAACCGCCAGCCGGGCGGTAACAAACCAATCATGGAACGATAAGAGGTGCTGTATAAAAGGCGAGGTTGACAAGTCGGTTTCAAGATCGGAGGGCAGATCATGAGCGACGCGGCTTCGGCGCCTGACGTCATCGCACTCAGGCCATTCGTGCCGGCCAAGAACTTTGAGGTCTCGCTGCGATTTTATACCGATCTCGGCTTCAGCGCGTATCGACTTGGCGAGTCCATGGCCTCGCTACATCTTGGCCCTTTCGCGTTCCTGCTTCAGGATTTCGACGCCGAGGGATTCTCCAGCAACTTCATGATGCATTTGCTCGTTCATGACGTGGATTCGTGGTGGAGCCGGATCGCGGCGCTGGATCTCGCGACGAACTACGATGTGCGGCCCCCGAGCCCCCCAAAGCTTCAGCCCTGGGGCCTGATCGTCGCCTATGTTGTCGATCCAACAGGCGTACTTTGGCACATCGCGCAAGAACCGGACGGATAAGATGCGGCGGCGGGGCACCTAAATGGCCCCCTTGCCCTTCGGCAAATCCAGCTTGATGTGGATTTCGCGCAAGCGGGCGGCGTCGACCGGCGCGGGCGCGCCCATCAATAAATCTTCGGCCTTCTGGTTCAGCGGAAAGGCGATGACTTCGCGGATATTCGGCTCGTCGGCTAGCAGCATCACAATCCGGTCGACGCCAGGGGCGGAGCCACCATGGGGCGGAGCGCCCAGTCGGAAGGCCGAAAGCATGCCGCCAAAGCGCGATTCGAGAATATCCTCGCTGTAACCAGCGATGGCGAAAGCCTTGACCATGATGTCGGGCAAATGATTGCGGATGGCCCCGGACGATAGCTCCACGCCATTGCAAACGATGTCGTACTGGAACGCCTTGATGGTCAGGGGATCCTGGTTCAGCAACGCGTCGAGGCCGCCCTGCGGCATCGAAAACGGGTTGTGGCTGAAATCGATTTGCCCGGTATCCTCGTTCAGTTCGTACATGGGAAAGTCGACGATCCAACAGAATTCGAAGCGGCTTTTGTCGATAAGACCGAGTTCATCGGCGATGCGGGTGCGCGCCAAGCCGGCCAGCTTCGCCGCCGGCCCCTTCTGGTCGCAGACGAAAAACACGGCGTCGCCGGATTCGAGGCCGACCGCTTGGATCAGAGCGGCCAGCGCCTCGGGCGGCAAGAATTTGGCGATGGGGCCTTTCCCTGCTTCACCCTCGACCAGGATATAGCCCAGGCCCGGCGCGCCTTGATCCTTGGCCCAATCGTTCAACTTGTCGAAGAAACTGCGCGGGCGGTCGCCAACCTTCGGCACACGCAGCGCGCGGACGACGCCGCCCTTTTCAACGATGGATTTGAAGGCGCGGAATTCGACATCGGGACGGGCGAAGATTTCGGTCACGTCGGCGATGATCAGGGGATTGCGGAGATCTGGCTTGTCGCTGCCGTATTTCAGCATCGACTCGTCATAGGGGATGCGCGGGAAAGGCAGCGGCGACACCGTTCTGCCGGCGCCGGTCCAGCCGGCAAATTCTTCGAACACGCCATGCAAAACCGGCTCGACCGCGGCGAACACGTCCTCCTGGGTGACAAAGGACATCTCGAGGTCGAGCTGGTAGAACTCGCCTGGGCTGCGGTCGGCGCGGCTGTCCTCGTCCCGGAAGCAGGGGGCGATCTGAAAGTAACGGTCGAAGCCGGCGACCATCAGCAATTGCTTGAATTGCTGCGGCGCCTGGGGCAGCGCGTAAAAGCTGCCGGGATGCATGCGGCTGGGCACCAGGAAGTCGCGCGCCCCTTCCGGACTTGAGGCGGTCAGTATCGGGGTTTGGAATTCGGTGAAGCCCTGATCGATCATGCGGCGGCGCAGGCTTGCGATGACCGACGAGCGCAGCAAAATATTGCGATGGATTTTGTCGCGCCGAAGGTCGAGGAAGCGATAGCGCAGGCGGATATCCTCGGCCGAATCGGCCTCGCTGTTGACCTGGAGGGGCAGTAAATCGGCGCGGGATTGGATCGTGAGATCATCGACGCGGATTTCAATCTCGCCCGTGGCAAGCTTTGGATTCACGGTTTCCGGCGCGCGGGCGACGACCCGGCCGGTAATCGTGATCACCGATTCGACCCGGAGCCCCTCAAGAGCGGCGAAATGCTGGCCATCGCTGTCGACCACGCATTGGGTGACGCCGAAATGATCGCGCAGATCGATGAACAGCAGATTGCCATGGTCGCGCTTGCGATGAACCCAGCCGGAAAGTCGGACCGTCTCGCCGACGGCGGAGGCGCGCAATGCGCCACAGGAATGGGTGCGATAAGGATGCATGACGAGCCTTTGGAGCGAAGTTCGGGCGGAAGAACGTCGGTTTAAGGGGCGATGTCAAGAACCCGCGATAAGAACTACTGGCCCCGGCGCGCCAGCGCACTATAAGTTGAGTCCATGAATCTGATTACAGACACAGAGACGCTCGCGCGATTTTGCGCGGAGCAGGCCTCAGCCGATTTCATCGCCGTCGATACCGAGTTCCTGCGCGATCAGACCTATTGGCCAAAATTGTGCCTCATTCAACTCGCAGGCCCGCATGAGGCCTATGCCGCGATCGACCCGCTGGCGCCCGATATCGACCTGGCGCCGCTCTACGCCCTGATGGAAGATCCCAATCTGCTGAAGGTCTTCCATGCCGGAAGGCAAGATTTGGAAATCTTCTTCCATGCGACCGGCAAGGTTCCGGCGCCGATCTTCGATACGCAGGTCGCCGCGATGGTGTGCGGCTTTGGCGAAAGCGCTAGTTATGAATCGCTGGTCGCCAAACTGGCCAAGGCGGCGGTGGACAAGTCGAGCCGTTTCACCGATTGGTCTTACCGACCGCTGACCGACCGGCAGCTTGCCTATGCGCTGGACGACGTCATCCATCTGCGGACTGTTTACGACAAACTATCGGCGGAGTTGGAGAAGACGGGGCGCGCCAGTTGGCTCGAAGCGGATATGGCTGTCCTGAGCGACCCGGGTATCTATCGCCTTGACCCCGCGGAGTCATGGCGGCGTCTGAAGATGCGCAACCCCAAGCCGCGCACGCTCGCCGCCCTTAAGGAGATCGCGGCATGGCGGGAAATGGAGGCGCAGAAGCGCGACCTGCCGCGCGGACGCATCCTGCGTGACGAGGCGCTGATCGAACTGGCGTCGCATTTGCCCACCTCCACCGCGCAACTCGCGCGGACACGCGGGTTGCCGGGCGGATTCGCGGAAGGCAAATGGGGCGCCGCGGTTCTGGAGGCCATCGAGCGCGTCATGTCGCTTTCACCCGAGCAGTTACCCAAACCGGACGTGACCGCCGACATGCCGGGCAATCTTGGGTCGACGGTCGAATTGCTGAAAGTATTGCTCAAGCACAAGGCGGAACGGCACGGGGTGGCGCCGCGATTGCTCGCGACAAGCGACGAACTCGAGCGTCTGGCGGCGGGCCAGCTTCGCTTGTCCGGCTGGCGGCAGGAGCTGTTCGGGGCCGACGCCGAGGCGTTGCGGGACGGCAAGCTGATGCTTGGGCTGGAGCGCGGGCGTGTGAGGCTCCACGAGGTCGCTTAGTTCAGCCGACCTCGCCTCAAGGCGCGATCCAAATTTCGGCGGGGATGTCCAGGGATTTGGCTAATGCATCGAGCCGACGCTCCACCGCGTCGACCCTCAGATCGGCGGCTTCGCGAGCGATCCTGAGAATAAGACGCTCTCCTTCACGCGAAAGGCTCGTGCTATCGAGGAGAGTCAAGGCGCCGCCGCATATCGTGTAGGCCAGCCGTAGCTGCAGACCGAGCGACACGGCCTCTCGAAAGGTCGGCTCGTCGA
>CAJCJC010000014.1 GCA_903970575.1 Alphaproteobacteria bacterium | reverse complement strand
GCGTTCGCGAGGCGCTGAGCCATATCCAGGCGCTGGGACAGACGCGGGAGGCGTTGCGCCGGCTGGGCATCGCGCCGGTCACGTTTTATGACACCGCCGGCGCCGCCGAAGAGGTGGCGCGGGCGGGCGACCCCAGCCGCGCGGCGATCGCCCCGGCCCTGGCGGCGGAGATTTATGGCCTGGACATATTGTTGGCCGACATCGCCGACGCGGCCAACAACACCACGCGCTTCATCATCATGTCCAGGGCGGAAGAGAAACCGCCGGCGGATTGCCCGGTGACGGAGACCAGCTTCGTCTTCGAGGTCCGCAATATTCCGGCCGCGCTCTATAAAGCGCTGGGCGGCTTCGCCACCAACGGGGTCAATATCACCAAGCTGGAAAGCTATATGCTGGGCGGCTCGTTCACGGCCACGCAGTTCTACGCCGAGGTGGAGGGCGACCCGGAGGACCGCGCCATGAAGCTGGCGTTCGAGGAGTTGGGATTCTTCGCCCGCTCGCTCGTCATCCTGGGAGCATTTCCGGGCGATCCAGGGCGGCGGCGGGGGTAGCTCACCCTTCCTCGACCCAGTCGTCGATGAGGCGGCGGGAGATCGAGAATTTGGGGCCGATGCGGCGGGGGCTGTCGTCGTTCAGCGCGCGGATGAAGTCGCGGGTGTACCACCCGGCCTCGAGGATTTCGGTTGGATCGAGCGTCAGCGTGGGATCGAGGGCGCGGGCGCGGAACCCCACCATCAGCGATGACGGGAACGGCCAGGGCTGGGACGACGCATAGGCGATGTCAGTCACCCGAACGCCGCATTCCTCGAACGCCTCGCGCGCCACCGTATCCTCAAGGCTTTCCCCCGGTTCGACGAAGCCCGCCAGGACCGAGATGAAATTGCCCGGAAACCGCGCACCCCGGGCCAGCAGGCATTTATCCTCGTATTCGATCAGCATGATGACGGCAGGGTCGCTGCGCGGGAAATGCTCGGTCCCGCAGGCCGCGTTGACGCAAAGCCGCCGGTGGCCGCCATCCTTGGCGCGGGTGGGATGGCCGCAGACGCCGCAGAAGCGGTGGCGTTCATGCCAGTACAGCATGCCCTTGGCGTAACCCAGCAGCGCGGCCTCGGGGCCGGGCAGGAGCATGCCGACCGCGCGCAAATCTTCGAACGCGCCATAGGCGGCGAAGCGCGCCTGTGCGTCGTCCGGCTCCAGCGCCGATGCGTCGACCGCGAAAATCGCGTTTTCGTTCGGGCAGCCGAGGAACACCGTCTCGGCGCCGATTCCCGGACCGATCTCGGCGGCGGGAATCAAGACCGCCCTGGGCGCGACGCCCTCGCCGGAGACCAGCGCCTTGGACCGCCAAATGACCGCGACGCGCGCGCCATCCGCCCGTAAAGCGTTCTCCAGCCATGGCTGGTCCGTCCGGCGATGCGCCGCGCGATCGAAATCGCGGTCGGACATCGGGTTCGGCCTAGCAGATGATCCGGGACGGAAGGCGTCTGGCATGTCGGTCTCGTTTGGCGGCGCGTTGCGGCGCGGACCCTAACACTCCAGGCCGCCGCTGTCAGGCGGCGACAATCGTGGATCCGTTTCTCGCCTTGTTTGCGCCGACCCCGCGCCCATCTACGGAACCATGAATAGCGATGACACGCCGACTCTCGAGCACCTGACCGCGCTCGCCCATGCCGCTCTCGCCGCCATACCGCCGCAATTTAAGCGCGAACTCGACGGGGTTGGCCTGCGCATTCAGGATTTGCCGGACGCCGAGACGCTGCGGCAATTGCATATCGATCATCCACTGGGCCTGCTCGGCCTGTATCAGGGCCTGCCCATCGGCTTTAAGCAGGGCTTCGTCTCGGTTCAGAACGTGGACATGATCACCCTCTACCGCGAGCCGATCGTCGCCTTCTGGCGCAATCGCGGCGGCTCCCTGCCCGAAATCGTGAACCACATCCTGGTCCACGAAATCGGCCATCATTTCGGGCTCACGGACGCCGACATGTCGCGGATCGAGGGGGAGTCGGATTAATGCGAGTCAGGCCGCGCACCCGGTTGTGATGGCGTCCGGATCGCGATGCGATCGCCCGTTTTTTACTTGCCGGCCTCGCTTTCCTTAACCGTCGGCTCGCCTTTATCGTTCACGACATTGCGCTCGTTGGTGCAGATGGCCTCAGCCAATTCCCAGTCGGGATGGAGTTTATAGGTTACGACAGCGTTGAAGGGCTTGGCGAACGCCTTCGAGTCATCGATCGTGACGTGATTTTCGAGCGTGTCATAGCTCACGCGCTGAAGACGCTGCACAAAATGCAACTGGTCGCTGTTGGGTATGTGATCGAAATGCGCGTCCAGCCAATATCCGCTTTTCAGGCCCACGGTATCGACGACCAGCACGTCGCCATCCCAATGGCCCACGGAATCGCCATAAAAGGTCGGGAAGAGTTCGTCGGCCGGCTTGTGCGGGCGGTTCAAGAATATGCGATAGAGCGCGTTCGGCGTTTCCTTGTTGATCAGAAATTCGCCGCCGCGGGCCAGTATCTCAATGCCCATGAAGCCTTCGGTCATATCGCCCACGATGCCGGCCGGCAGACACAGGCCCTCATCGTGTCGGAAGGGATTGCCCGCTTTCTTGGCGTCGAGATGCTGCTGAAAGATTTTGGCGTATTCAGGCGTGAAGGAAACGTACTTGGACAGCGTTCCGCCGCCCGCTTGCATCCAGACGCCCGTGAGATCGCGATGGTCATAGGGGGGCTCGGAAGCCTTTGAGGCGGCCGCGGCCCCCGCCGCCACAGTCTGCGCCTTCGCATCAAGCGATATAATGGCCGAAACGATCAAGGCCGCCGCGCCAATTATCCTAAAAGTCATTTGAAACCCCACCATGACCCGCACGCGGGAATCATATCCGATGCGTGGCTAAAAAAAAGCGGCGAATGCTGTCGACGGGCCGAAAGCGCGGCGGGCAACCGGCTTTCTGGCGGGAGAGGCCGTTTACCCCGCTTTGCGGGTCTCCTCGCGGCGCGGCAATTTCCAGTTCGGCCTGACAAAATGGCATGTATAGCCGTAGGGGATGCGCTGCAGATAATCCTGATGCTCGGGCTCGGCCTGCCAGAACGGTCCGGCCGCCGCCACCTCCGTCACCACCTTGCCCGGCCACAGGCCAGAGGCGTCCACATCGGCGATCGTCTCTTCCGCCACCTGCTTCTGCTCCGGCGTCGTATAGAAGATGGCCGAGCGATAGCTCATGCCCCGGTCGTTGCCCTGGCGGTTCGGCGTCGTTGGGTCATGCAACTGGAAGAAGTTTTCCAGCAGCGCGCGATAGCTGATGACCCTTGGATCGAAGACGATCTCGATCGCCTCGGCATGGGTTCCGTGGTTGCGATAGGTCGCGTTCGGCACGTCGCCGCCGGAATATCCAACCCGGGTCGAGATCACGCCCGGATAACGGCGCATCAAATCCTGCACGCCCCAAAAACAGCCGCCAGCCAGGATCGCGCGTTCGGTCGATTCAGTCATGTCTTCGCTCCTTGTCATGGTCATCGATAGCAAATATGGGGCGCGCCGTCGCCGCCCCAAGGCGTCGTCGCCAGAGCCCGTCAGCCTGGGAGCCCGCTAGGTAGATTCCGAGGGCTGATATCGCGACTTTCCGCGCCACGTAAGGGGCGCGCTGTAAGCGCCCCAATCACGGCGGCGCGCCCCTTGCGCCGCCCCATCCTTACCCGGCCGAATCCTGAAAGGATCACCCCGCATGTCGAAGTTCTCCCGCGTCACCCTCGCATCCGCCCTGATGTGCGGGACGATGCTCGCGACCCCGCTGCTCGTCGCCGGCGCCGCCCATGCCCAGGATATGTCCGCCGCGCCCGCCAAATCGCATGAAGAGACGATCGATCAGCGGATCGCGAAATTGCACAAGGAATTGAAGATCACGCCAGACGAAGAAACGAACTGGAGCGGCGTCGCCGGCGCGATGCGCGACAGCGCGGCCGCCATGCAAAAGCTGGCCGCGGACAAGGCGGCGGAGGCGCCGGGAAGCCAGACCGCGGTGGACGATCTCAAAACCTATGAGCAATTCGCCCACGCCCACGTGGACGGGCTGCGCAACCTGACCACCGCCTTCGAAACGCTCTACGCATCGATGCCCGACGCGCAGAAGAAGCTGGCCGATAACGTTTTCCGCAGTTTCGGCCGGAACAAGGCGCCGGCGCGTGGCTGAACGCCCGGCGGATCGATCAACCGATCAAATAGAGGCCGATCAAATAGAGGCCGATCAAACAGAGGAGGTCATTATGACCCGTCAAGGCGGACCAAAATCCATGCGATCACAATCTGGGCGATCACAATCTGGGCGGCGAATTATCCCGACCGCGTTCACGCTGGCGCTGGGGCTTCTTGGGTTCGCGGCGCTTGGAACCTTGGCCCTGCCGGCCAGTGCTGAAAACCACGGGGGCGGGCATGGCGGTGGCCATGGCGGTGGCCATGGCGGTGGCCATGGCGGCGGTGGGCATGGCGGTGGCCGTGGGGGTGGCGGCGATCGGGGAGATCGAGGCTATCATGGCGGCGGCTGGGGCGGCGGCTACTACGAGCAGCCGCCTGTCGTCTATGGCTCGCCCT
>CAJCJC010000013.1 GCA_903970575.1 Alphaproteobacteria bacterium | reverse complement strand
ATATCGTGGGAGATGAAAATGACGCTGGAGCCGGTCGCGGCGATCGAGCGCATCAGTCCGAACAGCTTGTCGACGCCCTCGCGCGGCAGAAACGGCGTCGGCTCGTCGAGCAGCAGGATGCCGGGGTGGTTTGTGATGGCTCGGGCCGCGCTGACCTCTTCGAAGGCGCGGACGATCGCCACCAGCGCGCGGTCGGTCTGGCTCAGCGTCGACAGGCGCGCCGCGGGGTCGATGTCGATCCCGAAGCGCGCGAACGCGGCGGCGGCGGCGGCGCGCTCGCGGCGCCAATTGATGAACAAGCGACCGGTTGCGGTGAGCGGCCCGACGCGCAAATTCTCCAGCACGGTCAGCGAGGGCACGAGGCCCAGATTCTGATGCACGAAGGCCAGGCCCAGCCGGCGAAAATCGCCGGGGTTGAGCGGCAGCTTGACCGGATGCCCGTGTAGGCTGAGCGCGCCCGCATCCGGCGCGTGGAAACCCGCCAGCAATTTGACGAAGGTCGATTTGCCGGAGCCGTTCTGGCCCAGAAGCCCACGCACCTCGCCCTGGGCGACGTCGAAGCTGACGCCATCCAGCGCCTTGGCGCCGCCGAAGCTCTTGGAAAGATTGCGGACGGAAAGCGCGGTTGGCGCGCCGGTCGCTACAGTGTCCAAGATTATTTCAGGCCCCAAAGACGATCGAAGCCGGCCACGTAATCGTCGCCGTAGCCTTTGAGGAACGACGCCGGGGAGCCCGCGTCCTTGGCGTTGTGGGCGTCGAAAATATAGAACGGCGCGCTGACCGGATTGGGCATGGGAACGCCGCACAGGGTGCGCAGATAGGCGTCGATCGTCGCCCGCGCGGCCCAATCGAGCCCCTTGCCCAGATCCATGTCGACCGCGCCTTGCTGTACGTAATCGAGCACGAAGGGCGTGCCGTCCGAGGTCACGATCCGCACCGTCGCGCTTTTGCCGGTCAGGCGGATGGCGGGCACGATAAATTGCGACATGCTGTCATAGATCGGGATGACGAAATTGGCGGTGGGATTGGCGATCAGCGCGGCCTGAACCGCGGGCTGAATCCGCGTGCTCCACTCCGTCAGGCCCACATTGATCTGCTGGGTGACCTTGCAGGCCGGGCAATTGGCGGCGAGTTCCTCCGTGACGCCCGCGACCAGCGGCGCGGTCGGCAAAATCTCGTCATCCTCGACGATGATGACATTGGCCTTGCCGCCGGTCCGCACGATCGCCCAGTCGGCCATGATGCGGCCGATCTTGTTGAAATCGACCGGGAGAACGGCGATCAGCCCCGGCGCGGGGGTTTGGCTGGAATCGTAGAAATGCGAGACCATCGTCTTGATGCCCGCCTCGGACGCAGCGCGTATTTGGGCGTCGAGCAGTTTGGGCTCCAGCCCCGGCGCCAGATCGATGATGTCGTCATGGCTCTGGATGGCGAAGTTCATGCCCTGGACCCATTGGTTGGGCTGGCCTTGATTCTCCCATTCCGTGACCGCGAGGCCGACCTCCGCCCCGGCGGCGATTTCCTGGCGGATGAGGCCCTTCAGAAACTGATTCGCGCTGTTGTTCGGAATCGCCAGCATCTTCTTGCCCGCCGCGCAGGCGCGGGCGTCGAAGGCGGGTCCCGGCGCGTGGAATTGCGGAAGCGCCCGATAAGAATCGACCACGGCGTTGGCCCGGTCGAGCCCCGCGTCGGCCATCGCGGACGGCGCGCCGAACAATCCCGCCAGCGCGAGCGCGCACGCGAGGAATCGCGAAAATGGAAAGCCGCTCAACAGCATGAATTCTCCCTATGCGACAGCGAAACCGCCTATTTCTCTTCCCACAGCGCGCGATAGCCGGCGATGTAATCCGAGCCATAGCCCTGGTCGAAGGTGGCGGGGGTTCCGGCGTCCTTCGCGTTGGCGGAATCGAAGATATAGAAGGGCACGCCGATTTCCTTGGGCGCTTCCAGGCCGCACAGGGCGCGCAGATAACCATCGATGGTGGCGCGGGCGATCCAGTCCAGGCTTTCGCCGATATCCATGTCGACCGAGCCTTGCTGAATGTAATCCAGCACGAACGGCGTGCCGTTGAAGGTCGCGATCTTGACCGAGGCCGCCTTGCCGGTCAGGCGGATCGCCGGCACGACGAATTGCGACATGCTGTCATAAATCGGGATGACGAAATTGACGCCCGGATTGGCGATGAGCGCGGACTGAACCGAGGGCTGAATGCGCGTGCCCCATTCGGTGACGCCGACATTCACCTGCTGCACGATCTTGCAGTCCGGGCAATTGGCGGCGAGTTCGCTTTCGATGCCGGCGACCAAGGGCGCCGTCGGCGGCACCTCGTCCGTCTTCACGATGACGATATTGGCCTTGCCGCCGGTGCGGACGATGGCCCAATCCGCCAGGATCTTGCCAACCTGATTGAAATCGACCGACAGCGATTCGGCGAGCGCCGGATCGACCGTTTGGCTGGGGTCATAGAAATGCGACGCCATGGTCTTCACCCCGGAATCGGTCGCGGCCTTGATCTGCGGCCCGATCAGTTTGGGGTCCAGGCCGGAGATCAGATCGACGATGTCGAAATGGCTTTGAATGGCGAAGTTCATGCCCTGGACCCATTGATTGGGCTGGCCCTGATTCTCCCACTCGGTGACGGCGAGGCCGATCTCCTTACCGTCCTTGATCTCCTGGGCGATGATGCCTTTCAGGAACGGGTTGGCGCTGCTGTTCGGGATCGACAGCATCTTCTTGCCCGCCGCGCAGGATTTAGCGTCGAACGGTTGGCCGCGCGGATGAAATTCAGGTTTGGTCTTATAGAAATCGACCACAGCCTTGGCGCGATCCAGACCATCCTCGGCCAGCGCGGCGCCGGCGGAAACCGACATGCCGAAAATCGCGGCGGCCAGCGCCACGATCATGCGCCGCATCTGCGTATTCATCCCTGTCTCGCCTCGTCCTGCAAAGTCATTTTTGAGCAATAGCGGCGCAGCTTTCAACCAACCGCGCGCCACCGTCAAGCCGTACGAAGGGATAAGCGGCCAGGATCAGAATTCCTCGAGCAGACGGCCGAAACCGGCGATCTTATCATGGATGCCGTTCCGGCGGAGCGCGTGCCAATAGGTGGCGGTATTGATGGCGATCACCGGCTTGCCAAGCCAGGCCTCGGCCGCCGCCGCGAAGCGGATCAGGCTGAGATTGGTGCCGACCTGGACGATGGCGTCCACGTCGTCGCCGTCGAGCGCCATGATCGTCTCGCGGGCCGTCGCCGCATCGACCTCGGCGATCGCGGTCCAACTTGGGCATTGGAGCGGGATGTCGCGGACGACCTCAAAACCCGACTCGGTGAAATAGCGGCGCACCTCGGCGTTCGCCGACGGAAAATAGGGCGAGAAAAAGCTGATGCGTTTGATACCGCCATAGGCCCTGAGCGCCGCCGAGGTGGCGTGGGAGCCGATGCTAATTCCGACGCCGGCGGTCTCCTCCACGCTGCGCTGAAATTCGTCGGCGCCGGCCACGCCATCGAAGAAGGTTACGGCGGACATGCCCATGACCAGATAGTGCGGCTCGCAGGTCATCACCGAGCGCACGGCGTCCAGCGTATTCGCGCCGATCACGCGCGCGCCGGCCATGAAGGTTTCGTTGCTGACCGCCTTGGCGTTGGGCGTGTAGATGCGGCTGTAATGATTGGTGACGCCGCGCGGCCGCATGTCGTCGAAATCGGGCTGGACGACGGTGTTCGTCGAGGGGCCGATCACCCCGAATTTCATTCGCCATCCCAGTTGGTCGGTCATGCCATCGCCCTCCACGCCGCCTAGTGTATCTCGGCTTCCCGCTCCAGGGAGCGGTACATCGATTGGCGGAGCAGATATTCGCGCCGGAGCGCCGGGTCGCGCGCGGTTTCCGCCAACTCAGCCTCGGCGCGGCTGGTGGCCTCATCGGCCGCCATCTCCATCGCGCGCTTATTGCGGATCGTCTGGGCCTGGATGAATTCGCCCATCACGGTCCGGCGCTGTCGGTCATAGAGATCGATCAGCCCGTCATCGGCGCCGTTGCGCAGAATCTCGACCAGCTTTGGGCACAGATTCCAGACATCGTGAATGCCGGCGTTCATGCCCATGCCGCCCAGCGGATTGTTGAGATGCGCGGCGTCGCCGGCCAGGATCACACGGCCAAACCTGTATTGCCTGGCCACACGCTGATGCACGCGATAGATCGTGCGATGAAGCGTTTCGACCGGCGTGTTGGACCCAAGCAGCCCCGCGAAGACCCGATCCTTCTTGGGATCGGCCAGCAACACGTCATCGGGTTCAGCCTCCGCAGCCGGCACCAGCACGCGCCAGGCGGTGGGCGCGCGCAGCAGGACCAGCCACTCCTCGGGGTCGGCCATGTAGTTCACATAGCAGATATTATCGAGATACGCCTCGACCGGCATCGCGGTCGAGAGACACAGGAATTTCTCGCCATAGGTGAAGCCTTCGAATTCGACAGCGAGCCCTTTGCGGATTATCGAATTCGAACCGTCGCAGCCAAGAAGGTAGTCGGCGCGCACCGTCTGCGTGTCGGTAGGCGTTTCGATGTGGATCGTCACGCCATCGTCATCCTGGGCGAAGCCCGCGACCCGGCGCGAAAATTTAAGGTCGGCGCCCCGATGCTCCAGCAGCCTGCCTGTCGCCAGGTTCGTCAGCTTCCACTGCTCGCATTGCAGGCGATACGGATAGTCGGTGATGTCGGCAAGCTCGGACAGGTCGAAGCCGATCACCGCGCCGGTCCGCCGGTTATGATAGCGATAAACCGGGGCGACCAGCCCCTGGGCATGCAGCGCGTCGGACAGGCCGAGCGCTTTCATGATTTCGAGCGTCGGCGGATGGAAGGTGGACGCGCGAAGATCCGTGGCGCAGGCGGCGCCGGATTCCAGCAACAGCACCTTGATGCCCGCCCGCGCGAGAATCAGCGCGGCGACGGTTCCGACCGGCCCCGCGCCCGCGACCACGACCTCATAATCGTTCATTCTTTACCGATCCCTTTAGGCGGAAAGCCTTATACGCCAAACGCCTGTCTGTCATCGCGTAAAATTGTAGCGGTTTCGGAACGCCAATTTCGCGATTTCGGCGGCGACCGGCGAACCTGAGCGGCCTCGCCGCGTTCAATAGGCATGCAAACGCCACCAGCCAGGGTCAGGACCGGTTACAGCCTGGGCGCCGCCGGTAAGACCGAGGGCCTGTTGCTGGGCTCGCTCGCCTTCGCGCCGCCGGTCATCGCCGCGATAGGGGTATGGCTGACGCCGCCCGGACTGGCCGCGCTGATGGTTTCGGCGGCCGCGATCTGGAGCGGGGCGCTGCTCGCCTTTCTGGCCGGCGTGCGGCGGGGCCTGACTTTCTCGGAGGCGGAGACACCCAGGCCCACGGAAATCCTATCGATGCTGTGGCTGTTCGCCGTGGCGGTGACCTCTCTTTGGCTTAGCCCCGATGTCTGGGGCCTGGCAGCGGCGATTTTGGGCTTTGTCAGCCTGGCGGCGCTGGACTGGCGCGCGGCCCTGAACGCCGAGGCGCCGCGCTATTTCGCTGTCTTCCGGCCGCTTCAGGCGATGGTGGCCATTGGGGCGCTGGGGGTTCTGATTGCGTGGGAGGCGCTGGGGCGCACGTGAAAGCCTCAGGCGAACCCGCCTTCGTTCTCGAACAGCCAGGGCTGCTGGTCTTTGTGGCCGATTTCGTAGCGTTCGATGTTGGGCAGTTCGTCGTTCAGGATGATGTCGATCTCGTCCCAGCCGCGCAGCAGGGCCTCGCGGCGGCCGGGATCGATGGTGAAGGAGAATTCGGCGCCGTCCGAGGTTGTTACGCGCCCGGCCTCCAGGTCTATATCGAAGACCGCGCCGGAATCGGCGGCGCGGGAAAGCGTCGCCACCGCGTCGGGCGGGAGGACGATGGGCAGAACGCCGCTTTTGAAGCAATTCGAATGGAATATCTCGCCGAAGCTTTGGGCGATCACGGCGCGAATGCCGAATCCGGCCAGGGCCCAGACCGCCTGCTCGCGGCTGGAGCCGCAGCCGAAATTGGCGCCGGCGACGACGATGGACGCGCCGGCGTAACGCGGCTGATCCAGCGTCGCGCCGGGAATGCTCTCGCCCGCGCGGGTGAAGCGGCGGTCATGGAACAGATATTTGCCCAGGCCCTTGCGCTCCATGATCAGCAGGAAGCGGGCGGGGAAAATGATATCCGTATCTATATTCTCGTCCGGGATGGGAATGGCGATGCTGGATAGGCGGCGGAACAGCTCCATTTTCAGACTCCCAGTTCCCGCACGTCGACCAGATGGCCGGTCACCGCCGCCGCCGCCGCCATGGCGGGGCTCATGAGATGGGTGCGGCCTCCGGCGCCCTGCCGGCCCTCGAAATTGCGATTGGAGGTGGCGGCGCAGCGCTGCCCCGGCTCCAGCCGGTCATCGTTGATGGCGACGCACATCGAACATCCGGCCTCCCGCCATTCGAAGCCCGCGTCGAGGAAGATGCGGTCCAGCCCCTCGCGCTCGGCCTGATGCTTGGTCGCGGTGGAGCCCGGCACCACCATGCCGGAGACGTTGGGCGCGACGTGTTTGCCCGC
>CAJCJC010000012.1 GCA_903970575.1 Alphaproteobacteria bacterium | reverse complement strand
CGGGAGATTTTCGAACGCGGCCATGCGGCCGGAGTCCTGTTTTATGACCCGGACCGCGATGAGGTCGGCTTGATCGAACAATTTCGCCCCGGCGCGCTGGCGGCGGCATGGCATCCCTGGCTGATCGAAATCGTTGCCGGGATCATCGACGCGGGCGAGACGGCGGAAGGCGTGGCGCGCCGCGAATCGGCCGAGGAAGCGGGAATCGACGTCGCCGAGCTGGTGCCGATTTACCGCTACCTGGTGACGCCGGGGGGCAGCAGCGAAACCATGGCGCTGTTCTGCGCCCGCATCGAGGCGCCGCATTTCCGCGGCCTGCATGGCCTGCAAGCAGAGGGAGAGGACATCCGCGCCTTCACCATGTCCGCCGAGGACGCCTTCCAGTGGGTGGCGGATGGCCGAATCGCCAATTCAATGACGATGATCGCCCTTCAGTGGCTGGCCCTGAATCGCGACCGCTTGCGGGCCAGATGGACCGCTCCCGCAGGGTCCGTTTGATCGGGGCGACTTGATTGGCAAGACCGCCTTGGTTAGTTTGCTCCATCGACTGAATGGAATGAGATGATGGCAGACATACGCACGGGCTTTGTCGACTCGATCGGCAACACACCCCTGATCCGTCTTCGGCAGGCGTCCGAGATGACCGGCTGCACGATCCTCGGCAAGGCGGAATTTCTCAATCCGGGGGGCTCGGTCAAGGACCGCGCGGCGCTCGCCATCATCACCGACGCCGAGCAGCGCGGTGCCCTTCGGCCCGGCGGAGTGATCGTCGAAGGCACGGCCGGCAACACCGGAATCGGCTTGTGCCTGGTTGGCAACGCGCGCGGCTATCGCACCGTCATCGTCATGCCGGAAACGCAAAGCCAGGAAAAGAAGGACATGCTGCGTCTGTGCGGGGCCGATCTGCGGCTGGTCCCCGCTGTTCCCTATAGCAATCCGGGCAATTACGTCCGCACCTCCGAAACGCTGGCTGCGGAATTGGCGGCCAGCGAGCCCAACGGCGTACTGTGGGCCAACCAGTTCGACAACCGGGCCAATCGCGACGGCCATTACCGCACCACCGGGCAGGAGATCTGGCGGCAGACGGCGGGCACGGTCGATGCCTTCACCTGCGCGGTCGGCACCGGGGGGACGCTGGCAGGCGTTTCCTTCGCGCTCAAGGCGCGCAATCCCAACGTCAGGATCGTCCTCGCCGACCCGATGGGCTCGTCCCTCTACAGCTACTTCAAGACCGGCGAGCTGCGATCGGAAGGCAGCTCGATCACCGAGGGCATCGGCACCGGAAGAATCACGGCCAATCTGGCCGGCGCGCCCATCGACGACGCCGTTCAGGTGACGGACGAGGAAGCGTTGCCGATCGTGTTCGACCTTACCCTCCATGAAGGGCTGGTGCTGGGCGGCTCCAGCGGCATCAATGTCGCGGCGGCGATTCAGGTGGCGCGACAAATGGGGCCGGGGCATACCATCATCACCATCCTGTGCGATGGCGGTTCGCGCTATCAATCGAAGCTGTTCAACCCGGAATTCCTGAAGTCGAAAAACCTGCCGTCGCCATCCTGGCTTTAAGCCGACGATCCAGCGGTCAGGCGATCGATCGCCTCCAATAATTCGTTTTCACGAAAGGGCTTGGCGATCCAGGGCGCATTTGGGAACCCGACTATTTCCGCGCCGCCGCCGCCCGTCGCGAAGATAAAGGGAATTGAAGCCGCCGCCAATTTCTCGGCGACGGGAAAAACCTTTTCGCCCTTGACATTAAGATCGAGGATGGCGGCTCCCAGCGGCGCCGCGTCAACTATGTTTAGAGCGTCAGCCACGCTGTTGGCGATAATAACCTGGTATTCCGCGTCCATCAGAATGGTCTCGATCAGCAAGCAGATCAGGACTTCATCCTCAACGACAAGGATGCTGCGTCCGGGCGTTCCTTGCGCGGCGTCACTCACGACGCGGCTCGTTATCGGTTTCAAGCCATTCCATCCGGACATCGCGATCGCGGGCCATTGGCGCCCCCGCAATCGAGAGCCATTTCACTGTGACGATAGACAAAACCGGAATCTCCGAATTATTTTCCGATAAGCGCGGGATTGAGGAAAGTGGCGCGTACCCGCCTGTAGGGATGATCTGAACGATCGAAATTCGCCATCGATCTACAGCGAAAACCCCCCGAATGTTCCGTTACTGGCGGAAGGCGACGAGACGAGATGCCAATATCGCACTATGTTACGTTTCCGGCTTCGGCGCGATACGACACTTCGCGAAACGTGGCCCTCACGGCCGGAAGCCGCGGCGCATTCGCGGTCACGGATTTGGGACGAAGGCTATCGGGTGTGACAACAAGCGCCAAATCTTTACCGGCAAGCCGTTCGCCGCAGGAAAACGCGTTGGACGCCGGAACCGTCGGATCGGCGGGTGACGACAGGGATCGGGCGCTGATGGCGCGCATCGTGGCGCGTGACCAGCAGGCCTTCGCCGAGCTTGCCGAGCGGCACGCGCGGGTGGCTCTCGGCCTGGCGCAGCGAATCGTTCGAAACGTGTCCGACGCGGAAGATGTCGTGCAAGAAAGTTTCACGCGGCTTTGGATGTTCGCGGATCGCTGGAACCCAGGCGCCGCGCGTTTCTCAAGCTGGTTTTATCGCATCGTCACCAATCAGGCGATCAGCCGACTGCGCCGTCGGAACCCCGAATCGATCGACGCTATCGAGGAGCCTTCGGACGATGCGCCGGGACCCGACGCCCAACTTTCGGGCAGGGAAATCGGCGCCGCGATCGCCAGTGCCATCGGCCGGTTGCCGGAACGGCAGCGGGTCGCGATCGGTTTATGCTACGATAACGGCCTAAGCTGCGCGGAAGCGGCCGAGGCGATGGGCGTCTCCATCGGCACGATGGAAAGCCTGCTGTTTCGGGCGAGGCGAAGCCTGCGCGAATGGTTGGCGGCCCTTTCGTCCGACCTTGAGGGAGGTTGAAATGAAGCATTTTCAAACGCTGCTCGATCGATACGGCCCGGATTTCGATCAGTGGCCGCGCGAGGCCGCGCGAAAGGCGCGGCGGTTGATGCTCACGTCCAAGGATGCGCGCGCGGCGTATGACCGTTCGACCGAACTGGAATTCCGGATCGCGTCCAGCCGTCCATCGGTTTCGGAGGAAAGCGTGCGGCGGGTGATCAATCGATCGATGCTGTCGATCGCGCAAACCGCCCGACGCCTGCCGCTGATCGACCGTTTCCGAATTCTGATGGCGGCGCCCATTCCGCGCGTTGCGTTCGTGATGGGCCTGACCGCCATTGGCTTCGGGCTCGGGATCGCGCTGGGCGCTCCCGAAGTCGGCGCGACCGGCGGACCGGTTCTGACGGCAAGCGCCGACGATGCCCTCTTTTAGCGCCCGGCCCTTGGCGGCTTCCATTGGCGCGCCGCCCTTCCTGCAAGGGCGGCGGCGTTGGGAATGGCTGATCGCGTCGATCGCGCTCAATCTGATCTTGATCGGCCTGGTGCTGTCCTTCCTGCTTGGCGCCCGCCACCATCAGCCCCTGGTGACTTGGCAGATGGACCTGTTGCCGAGCCTCGACGCCGCGGACGCCGCGATTGTCAGTTCGGCGACACAACGCATAACCGACCAGCAGAATGGCGGCGATGCGCGCATTCATCTCGATTACACGAAAGTGCGCGCGCTGCTGAGAGTGGAAACGCCCGACCGCCATGCCCTGCAAGAGATGTTTGACGATATCGCGGTCACGAGAAATGCCGAGCAAACCACGATCAATGGGATTTTCCTGGACGAATTGATGGCGCTGAGCCCGGATGGACGGGCGAAAACCCTCGCCGCCATGGAACGGGAATCCCGCCGCTATGCGCCGCCCAGCGGGCGTTGACCCTACGGCCGGTTGACGCCAATAAGATGGACACGATCACGCGGCCGGATGTCCTTCGGCGCGAATTCTACGCCGATTAAAAGGAACCGAGCCATGTTTCGGCCTCACGGATTGATGCGCGCAGCCGTTCTTTTCGCCCTTGCGTCCGTGGCCTTGGCCGCGACCGGATGCGCGCCTGTCTATCATACCGAGATCGACGGCGGCTTCGCGCAGGCGCCGCTTACCTCTCCAAAAGGCGCGGCGCTCCAGGTTGACGGCGTCGTCGGCGGGATCGAGGGCGAGCCGTTGGCGCAAGCCGTGGCCGCGGCGATGCCATCGGACGTCGGCGGGGCGTCGTTCCAGTACGCGCCTTGCGAAGCCTATACCGAGTGCCCGGGCGACCATCTGGTCTGGACATTCGGGCCACCCGCCGCACGCCCGGCGTCGGCGTATCCGCCGGCGATTTCCCGGAATATCGACTGGATCGGCGATTACCGGCCGGCCCCGAATAATATCACGGC
>CAJCJC010000011.1 GCA_903970575.1 Alphaproteobacteria bacterium | reverse complement strand
CCGCCGATCACATCCGCCGATTGGCAGGCGGTTTTCGCCCTCTATCAGCAATCGCCGCAATATATTCAGGTTACCCACGGCATGAGCTTAAGGGAATTCCAGGGCATTTTCTGGTGGGAATGGACGCACCGGCTGATCGCGCAGCTGATCGGCGTCGCCTTCGCGGTCCCCTTCCTGTATTTCCTGGCCCGCCGACAATTGCCCAGGCGGCTTGTGCCCTATCTGGTCGGTCTGTTCGCCCTGGGCGGTCTACAGGGCCTGATGGGCTGGGCGATGGTGGCGAGCGGGCTGGTGGACCGGCCATCGGTCAGCCATTACCGGCTGGCGGCGCATCTGTCGCTCGATCTGACGCTCTACTCGCTCACGCTATGGACCGCCTTCTATGTCTCGCGACCCCGCGCCGGAATCAGCGCGCCGCCCGCCCTGCGGCCCATCCTGCGCCGCCACGCGGCCATCGGCCTTGGCGCGCTCGCCGTCACCATGGTGTGGGGCGCCTTCACCGCCGGCCTGCGGGCCGGCATGCTCTATAACACCTTTCCGTTAATGGGCGGCGGCATCGCGCCGCCCGATGTTCTGGCGTTCAGCCCCTGGTGGTCGAACTTCACCGAAAATCCAGGCGCGGTGCAATTCGTCCACCGCACGCTGGCGATGATCACCGGCCTTACTCTTATGGCGCTCGGCCTCCGCCTGCGCGCGCCCGCGATCGCGCCCGAGCTGCGCAAACTCGCCACCGCGATTTTCGGCGTGGCGATCCTGCAAATCCTGCTTGGCGTCGAGACGGTGCTGAATCAGGTGCCGGTGTGGCTGGGCGCGCTGCACCAGGCCAACGCCATTCTCCTGCTCGGCCTCATGGTCCGCTGCGTATTCCTGCTGCGCGCCCCGACGACGCAGCAATTCCGGCCGCGCCTGGTCGTCTCGCGAGACGCCGCGTAGAATAAACTGAGGTAATCGCGGAAAGCGGCGACGTGATCGCCTGTCACCGCGTTTCGAGCGGGGCGCGGCGTGGCAATCTTATCCGAGGATTTCGCCGATTGAAGTAGATTATAAGATATGAATTACCACGAAGGCACGAAGATAAGAGTTATTTTCTACCCGACTTTGATCTCGCCGCGGTGCGAGCATCGTTCATAACTTCGTGTCTTCGTGTCTTCGTGGTTAAAATACTCTGGCTCAATCCGCGAAATCTGCGGTTAATCATTGGTGGGCTTCGGGTCGCTCAGCCCACCCTACGCGATCAATAAATTCCGCCGGTTCCCGTCGTCGCCGAGGGCAAATTCTGCGTGCCGGCGTTGGTCAGCAATTCGGCGTTGGGCGGCGGGGGATGGTCGGCTCCGGGTTCGGTGCCGGGAAGGAAAGCTTCCCAGATAGCGTCCGATTCGCCCGCGCTGGCGGCGCGGCCGGTGGTCGCGCTGACGCGGACGAGCCTGAGGCCGGGCGGCACGCGGAACGGAATCGGCGGCTGGTCGGCGAGCGCGGTTCCCATGAACGCCTTGACGATCGGCGCCGCGACGGATGCGCCCTGTTCCCGCTTGCCAAGCGATTTGGGTTCGTCATAGCCGACATAGACGCCCACCACGATATTTGGCGTGAACCCGATGAACCACAGATCCTTGGCTTCGTTGGACGTTCCCGTCTTGCCCGCCAGCGGCCGGCCGAGCGACGCCAAGGAGCGCGCCGTGCCGCGCTGAACCACGCCCTCCATCATCTCCACCATCTGATAGGCGGTGCGCGGATCCTGGATTTGCGGCCGGTTATCGGGAATTTCGGGGACTGGCTGGCCGGTCCAGGGCACGTTGTTGCAGGCTGGGCAGGTCCGCGTGTCGTGGCGGAACAAGGTCTTGCCCTGCCGGTCCTCGATCCGGTCGATCAAGGTCGGCACGATTTTCTTGCCGCCATTGTCGATCTCGGCATAAGCGGTGGTCATGCGCATCAACGTGGACTCGCCGGCCCCGATAACGCTGGAGATAAAGGGCGGCAGATTGTCCGAGATGCCGAACTTCTTGGCGTAATCGACGATCTTGGGCATGCCGATGGCCTGTCCCACCCGCACGGTGGCGGTGTCCAGGGATTTCTCGAGCGCGAAACGCAGCGGCAATTCGCCAAAAAACTCATGATCGAAATTGACCGGCCGCCACAGCGGCAACCCCGGCCCCTGGTCGATCTCGATCGGCGCGTCGAGCACGATGGTGGAGGGGGTGAAGCCGCTATCCAGCGCCGCCAGATAGACGAAGGGCTTAAAGCTCGATCCCGGCTGCCGCATCGCCTGGGTGGCGCGATCGAACTCGCTGGATTCGTAGCTCATGCCGCCCACGAGCGCGAGCACACGGCCGGTATTGGGGTCGAGCGCGACCAGCGCGCCATTCACCTCGGGCATCTGCCGCAGAACATAATGGAAGGCGGGGGGCTTTTTCTCCTCCGCGTCCTTTTTTTGGTCGTCGGCTTTCTTGTCCTCGGGCGCTTTCTTATCCTCGGGCTTCGCGACTTCGACCGATTGAACCAGGATAACGTCGCCCGGCTGCACCACCGCGCTGGCCTTGGTCTTGTTGGTCCATTTCATGTCGGCCATCGACAACGTCGCTTTGGTTCCGTCGGCGAAACCGATCTCGGCGTCGTCGGCGCCGGCGTTGATGACGACGGCCTGGCGCCAGGTTTCGGCGCCCTCGGGCGGCGGCGTTTTCGCAAGCTGCTCCGCCCAGGAATTCATCGTCGCGAAATGGGTGACGGGTCCCCGCCAGCCATGCCGCTCGTCATAGGCGACCAGCCCGTCGCGGAAGGACTTGACCGCGACCGCCTGAAGCTTCGGATCGAGCGTCGTCCGCACCGACAGGCCGCCGCCGTAAAGCCCCTCCTTGCCATAGGCCGCCAGCAACTCGCGCCGTACCTCCTCGGTGAAATGCCCGGCCGGAACGATCTCGTTCTCGTGCGGCGGCTGAAAGCCCAGCGGCGCCGCCAGCGCCTCGGTCGCCTGGGCCTGCGAGATATAATGGTCTTCGAGCATGCGGTTGATCACGTAGTCCCGACGCTCGATCGCCGCGTCGTGATTCTTTTCCCGAAAATATTTGTTGGGATTCTTCGGGATCGCCGCCAGGAACGCGGCCTCGGCAACGGTCAGCCGGTCCAGCGGCTTGTTGAAATAATCGAGCGCCGCCGCGGCGACGCCATAGGAGTTGAAGCCCAGATAGATCTCGTTCAGGTAAAGCTCGAGAATTTGGTCCTTCGACAATACCTGCTCGATGCGATAAGCGAGGATCATCTCCTTAACCTTGCGCGCGATCGACACTTCGTTCGTCAGGAGAAAATTGCGCGCCACCTGTTGCGTGATCGTCGACGCGCCGACCGGGCGCTTCTCGGAATGCAGGTTCTTAAGATCGGTCACCGCCGCGCGAATGATGCCCTCGGGGTCGACCCCGTTATGCTGATAGAAATTCTTGTCCTCGGCGGAGATGAACGCTTCCTTGACCAGCGTGGGGATCGAGCCGATCGGCACGAAAATCCGCTTCTCGGTCGAAAATTCCGCCAGCAATTCGCCGTCGCCGGCATGCACCCGCGTCACCACCTTCGGCTTGTAATCCGCGAGCGCGCGATAATCCGGCAAGCCCTCGCTGTAATGGTGAAGCACGAGGAACACGGCGACGAGCCCGGCCGCGAGCACGATGCCGAGGGCCGAAAGCCCGATCAAAATAACCCGCATGGCGCTGGATTTTCCTGTTGCTGGAACACGGATAATACCCAACCCGGAAAGGCGACGCTAGTTCGCGTCCGATGAAACGCGAAAGCGACCGCGCCAAAAGGGGAATCGTGCCCTTCGGCCGCCTTATGACCGGGAGGAGTCCAACCAGGTGAAATAGCGGTCCACGCCTTCGGCGATCGCCTTGGCGGTTTGCAGTTGATGCCGGGGATCCGCCAGCTCCCGCGAATCCGCGGGATCGGACAGATATCCCATCTCGATCAGCACCGACGGAATATCCGGCGCCTTCAGCACGGCGAATCCGGCGGCGCGGTGGGGCGCCCTGGGCAGCAGGGCTATCCCGCCCTGGCGCAGGGAGTCAGCCATGATCTCGGCCAGCCGATTGCCCTCATTGACGGTTTCACGCACCGTGAGGTCCACTAATATGCCGGCGACGTCGTCGCTCTGGTCGCCCAGCGCGACGCCGCCAATGGCGTCGGCCCGGTTTTCCCGCTGGGCATAGCGCTCGCTTTCCGCGTCGGAGGCGGTTTCCGATAACGTGTAGATCGAGGCGCCTCGCGTGGTTTGATCCTGCGCGAAGCGCGTTCCGGCGCCGGCGACCGAATCGGCGTGGAGCGAGATGAAAAGATTGCCATGCGCCGCCCGCGCGCGCGCCACGCGGTCCTGCAGCTTTAGGAACACGTCGCTGTCGCGGGTCAGAACCACCTTGTACCGGCCGGTCTGTTCGAGAACGCGCCCCAGCGCCCGCGCTGTCGCCAGCGTGACCTCTTTCTCGTGAAAGCCGGCGACGCTGGGCGCGCCGGGGTCGATTCCGCCATGCCCGGCGTCGATCACGATCACCCGCCGGGACGACAGGATGACGCCCCGATGGGCGGAGGCGCCGTCCAGGCTCGCCGGGCGCGGGGCGGCCGCATCGTTTTCGGCCGGAGCCAATGGCGCGGCCGTTAAAGGCGCGCTCAGCAGCGTGGCGATAGACGGCCCATCATGGGATTGAGCGGCATGTGAATCCGGGGCGGGCGCCGACGCCGCGCGCATCGCCGCGACGCTGGCGGATTTGAGCGTGATGAGACATCGGGCTGGCCCGCCCGCCTCCGCCGGCAGCGTGCGAATATCCGCGATCACGGCCGCGTGATCGAGATCGAACGCCAGACGGACGCCACCGCCGCCTAATGGCTCGGCGCGATAGGCGCGGATGAGCCCGGCCCCACGCCCGATGGCCGATCCCGGAATCGCCATAAGCCCGGGGAAGTCGATCAGGAGCCTGCCCGTGGCCGCGTCGATCGAGGCGTGAAACGGCGACGCGCGGGCGATGCCCAGCGTCAGGCGCGTTTCCGCCCCGTGCGACAGCAATTGCACGGAGAAAAGTTGCCCGCCCGTCGCGGCGGCCGCGCCAATTGCGGTCGCGGCGAGACAACCGAGCGCAAGCGCGAGCCTGCCCAGAAACCGGGCGATCGCTGAAACGGGGGCCGTCGTCGCCATTCTGTCGTCAACCGGTGGCATATCGATTTTGAATCCAGCGGATCAGGTGCTTACCGGCAGTCTATCAGATTCGATGTGATGATGTCGCGCCACGGCAATCTTTCGGCGATCGAACGCGATTCGCGGTGAATTGAACATTGAGCCCAGGCATGCCACAGTCTATGGTGGAAGACGCGACACGGAGTGTGAAGCGGCGGTTGACGTAAATCTCCCATTTCGCTGCGATCCCAGCGAGCCATCGGCTCGGGAATGCGGCGACGGCGGAGCCCGACCAAATCCGTAACACCTCCAATGAGTTTTGGTATCAATCGCAGCGGAGTCCGGCTTTGCCGGCTTTCGACGACGAGCCCGCCCTGGCCGCTTTTGGAGCGCCGTTTGCCGGGCATCAAATCGAATACGCCGCTGCTAGCAGAGGGCCTGAAATGATCCGCTTGTCGCGCGGATCATGGTCAGCAAACCCTCCTGAAGGATAGAGTATGACGATAAGAATGTTGATTGACGCCACCCATCCCGAAGAAACGAGGGTTGCGGTCGTCGACGGCACGCGTCTTGAGGAATTCGACTTCGAAATGGCGG
>CAJCJC010000010.1 GCA_903970575.1 Alphaproteobacteria bacterium | reverse complement strand
GTGATCAGCGACGGCGATTTACGGCGAAGCCTGGAATCCGGCTTTACCGATCGCCCGACATCGGAGGTGATGAGCCATAGCCCCCGCACGATCGCCGACGATGCGCTCGCCGAGCATGCGCTGGCGCGGATGAACGCGGAGCGGATCACCAGCCTGTTTATCGTGGACGACGGCCGCCCCACCGGCATCGTCACGGTCCACGATCTTCTGCTGGCCGGCGTGATTTAGGCGTCTGGAGTCTTAAAACTCATCCAGGCCGAAATCCATCAGCGGCTTCGATCCGGCCATAATGGCGCGGAAATGCTGCTCGGCCTCGGGCAGTATCTTCGTCATGAAGAAGCGGGCCGTCTTCACTTTCGACGCGTAAAAGCTTTCCGGGCCCTCGCCAGCGCTAAGCTTCGCCGTCGCGGCCTTCGCCATGCGCAGCCACATGAAGCCGATCGCGACGAGCGCGAACATGCGCAGATAGGAGGTGGACGCGGCGGCCGCTTCGTCCGGATTGGCCAACCCCTTCTGCGCGATAAAACCCGTCGCCTGTTGCAGCTTGCCGAACGCCTTGGCGAAAGGCTCGACCAGCGCCGCCAGATCGCCGCCCTGGTTTTCGGCGATGAACGCGGCGACCGGATGGAAAAAGCGGCGCAGGGAACGGCCCATATTCGCGGGCAGCTTGCGGCCGACCAGATCGAGCGCCTGGATGCCGTTGGCGCCTTCGTAAATCTGCGTAATGCGGGCGTCGCGGGCGAATTGCTCAATGCCGTTATCGCGGATATAGCCATGGCCGCCCCAGACCTGCATCGCTGCGTTGGTCGCCTCGAAACCGGCGTCGGTGAAATAGGCCTTCACGATCGGCGTCATCAAAGCCAACAGATCGGAAGCGGCTTCCTGCTCCTTGGGGTCGCTCGCGTGCTCCTCGATATCCAGTTGCAGGCTGACCCAAAGGCCAAGGGCCCGCGCGCCCTCGACGAAGGCCTTCATGGTCAGCAAGTTTTTGCGCACATCCGGATGCACGATGATCGGGTCCGCTGACTTGGTCGCATCGGCGACGCCGGTAAGGGCTCGGCCTTGCAGCCGATCCTTGGCGTAGGATACGGCGTTCTGGTACGCAATCTCGGCCAGTCCCAGCCCCTGGATGGCGACGCCGAGTCGGGCCGCGTTCATCATCGTGAACATCGCCCGCATGCCCTTGTTGGGTTCGCCGATCAGCCAGCCGGTGGCGTCATCCAGATTCATGACACAGGTGGAGGACGCCTTGATGCCCATCTTGTGCTCGATCGCGCCGCAAAAAATTCCGTTGCGCGCGCCGGCGACGATTTCGCCGTTTTCTTCCTTTGGCAGGAATTTCGGCACGATGAACAGGCTGATCCCGCGCGTGCCGCCGGGCGCGTCCGGCAGCTTCGCCAACACCAGATGGATGATGTTCTCGGTCAGGTCGTGCTCGCCGGCCGAGATGAAAATCTTGGTTCCCGTGATTTTGTAACTGCCATCCTCCGCGGGGATGGCGCGGGTGCGGATCAGGCCCAGATCGGTGCCGCATTGCGGTTCGGTCAGGCACATCGTTCCGGACCAGATTCCGTCGCTGAGCTTAGGCAGATAAAGCTGCTTCTGTTCGTCCGAGCCGTGCTGCGCAATGGCGCGATAGGCGCCGGCGGACAAGCCGGGATACATGCCGAAGGCGGTATTCGCCGAAGACACCATCTCGTCGAGCGCCGAGCTCATCGTGTGCGGCAGGCCTTGGCCGCCAAAATCCGGCGCCGCGGTCAGTCCAACCCAACCGCCCTCGCGAAACTTCTCATAGGCTTCCTTGAAGCCCTTAGGCGTGCGCACGACGCCGTTCTCGAAAACGCAACCCTCGATATCGCCCGACAGATTGAGGGGGAGCAATTCGTTCTCGCAAAACCGCCCGGCTTCCTCCAACACGGCGTCCAGCACATCGGGCGTGGCGTCATCGAGGCCAAGCTTGGCGAAAATATCGCCCGCTTTCAGCACGTCGTTCATCACAAACCGAAAATTATCGAGCGGAGCAGCATAGACAGGCATGGGTTACTACTTCCTTGACTGATGGCTTCGCTCAATTAACGAGATTAGCCACAGATTACACACATTGGCACGGATCAAAGAACTAAACGTTTATATTCAAGTTTTTCAGCCGAGAAGTTTAAAAGAAGCGCCTTTTTCAGGTTCGACGCCCGAAGATAATTTATGACCTGAGCGATTTCGATGTTTGAAAGCCGAACAATCGCTTTAGCTCCACAATAAGGCCTTCAAAGCAAACAAAATCCGCGCGATATGAAGCGTTAATAGCTGGCCGCGATACATAACGGGAAGCGCAATATCTCGTTTATACGGAATTTCCCGGTACTCGAAATAACCGCGAACGTCTGACCATCGCGTGAATCTAGCGGAATCTCCATCTGTGTAATCTGTGTTAATCCGTGGCTAATTCCTAAGAGGTTTGCCTGTGTTGAGCATGGTCTCGATCCGGTCGATCGTGCCTTCGCGGCGGGTCAGGCCGACGAAGGCCGTGCGTTCCAGTGTGCTGATGTCGTCTTCGCTCAGCGCGTCGAGATAATCGGCGTCTCCGCCGGTCAGGACGACCGCGAGCGCGTCGGCCACCACCGTGTCATAGGCGGTCG
>CAJCJC010000009.1 GCA_903970575.1 Alphaproteobacteria bacterium | reverse complement strand
CGGCCAGCGCGTCCATCAACGAATAATCGGCGCCACCGGGGAAGGTGAAATCATAGCCGGTCTGGCCGCAGAGATTGGCCCCCTGGACCAGCACCACGATCTGTTCGGGTTGGGATTCGAGCCCCTTTGCGCGCACCGATAGCTTGCCCGCGGGGCCGGGGATGAAGAAATCATGCGCCTGGGTCATCGATTTTTCCTTACCTGATCGAAAGGAAAATCATTAATGGGTCGGGTCCGATCATGGTAGCGACTTGCGTTTCGAGGGCTGGGTTTCCTGTAATTCGGCAACAATATTCATCAATATGTCAGCGATGGCGGTCGCGTTGGAGCGAATGCGTTCCACGGGTCCCCCGACGCCGAGGACGATCGGGGTCGCCGGCGCCTTGACGGGCAGCACGACCGCGATCGCGCCCGTGTCCGGAAGCACGCTGTCGTAAACGATAGCGTAGCCCTGCGATCGAACGGCCTGAATTTTTTCCTTCAAGACAGTGCGCTCCATTTCGTTACGGCTGCGCCCAAATCTCAGCTTTTGCGTGAGCCGCGCGATTTGATCGTCGCTGAAGGTGGCGAGCAACGCCAGGCCAACCGCCGAATTGAAAAGCGGCGCCCGGGACCCGGCCTCCAGGTTGAGCGCGACAGGATAGGTGCTGGGCACAATCCGGACAAAGACCATTTCATTGCCCGCCTGCGCCGAGAGCGTAACCGTTTCCCGGGTGCGCTGGCTGACGCGCATGAGGAGCTCTTCCAGATCGACCCTGCCGGGCAGCATGGATGGCAGCCAATCGCCCAGCAGCGTGACGCGGATCGTCGGAAAATAGGTTTTCTCGGTCTCGTCGAGATCGAGATAGCCCAGCGACACCAAACTATGGACGAGCGCGTTCGTGCTGGACTTGGGATAATTCAGCAACTGGCATATCTCCGCCCCCGTCAGCGGACGGCGTCCCTCGGCGAAGCACTCGAGCACCTCGAGCACGCGTTTGGCGGATTTTACGACATCGACCGGCATAAAACAGACCTTTGGAAAGGCGCTGGACAACCATAATAGTTCATACTTATGAACTATTAGTCTTCATATCAGAATTCTGTTTGACTTGGCGAGCCCCTCCGCCCTTAGATGATGGCGAATATCGTCGAGAGGGTGAGATTATGTCGGATGCGTTCGTGATCGACGGGGTTTGTCATCCCTACAATTTCTCTCCCGAGAATGAACAAGGTCGTTTCGGGCGGATCTTCAACGACGTTCTCTATAGTTACCATCCCGCGTTCAACCCGCCAGGCGTGGCGTTGAGCCGAGAGGATTGGGGGCGTCGTTGGGAGGCGCGCGAGTTCCTGGAAACGATGTTGCTGGAAAGCGACACCGATATGATCTGCGTCCATTCGCTGCCCATTTTCGACGCCTATAAGGATGGCGGCGCGTCGCCCGAGATCGCGGCGGCGGCGAAGCACGCCCATCCCGACCGCGTGCTTTGGTACGCCGGAATGGACATGTTCGATCCCGCGTCCACGCTCGACGCCGCCAAGAGATTTATCGATAACGGCGCGGACGGTCTTAAATTCTATCCCGCGAAATACGTGGATGGTAGAACGCAAAGCTGGCGGATGGATGACGAGCCGCTGGTCTTCCCGCTGCTGGAATACGCGCGCGCGGCGGGCGTCAGAAACGTGGCCATTCACAAAGCCCTGCCGATCGGACCCATCACCAGCTATTCGATGAATGTGGACGATATTTCCCTGGCGGCGAACGCTTTTCCGGAAATCAATTTCCAGGTGGTTCATGCCGGTTTCATGTTCGTGGACGAGACCAAATTCCTGATCGCCAACCACGCGAACATCTATGCGACGATGGAAGCATCGTTCCTGTTCTGCAAACTGAACCCAAGAAAATTCGCCGAGCTTTTGACCGAGTTCATGATCTATGCCGGGCCACAGAAGATCATCTACTCTTCGGCCGCGGTGAACCCGCATCCGCAGATCGTGCTGGACGCCTTCGCGAACTTCACCATGCCGGACGATTCGCCGATTCCATTGAATAACGATATCCGCGCCATGATCCTGGGCGGCAACCTCGCCCGACTGCACGGAATCGATATCGAAGATCGCCGCCAACGTCTTGCATCGGACGAGTTCTCCGCGTTCAAGCGAGAATTCGGACGCAAGCCGCCTTTTTCCAGCGTCGCGCGAAGCCAAGCCGCATGACTATGAATACGGACCCCAGCTTCGCGACCGCTTGGGCCGCGCTCGCAACCGTGAAGGACCCGTGCCTTGTCGCGGCCGGTTTCGCGCTGTCGATCGTCGATCTCGGCCTTGTGCGCGGTCTCGCGATCGAGGATGGGCGGATTAACGTTGAAATAACCTTCACCGAGCCAGGTTGCCCGTTCACGCATCGCGTGGTCGTCGACGTGGAGGCGGCGCTCGAAGCGGCTGGATTCGGGTCGGTTGCGATCCAGCCGGTCTGGGATACGATCTGGACCGAGGAGTCGCTGAGCCCGCAGGCGCGCCGGGAATTCACCACCGCCCGGACCTGCATGGCGGGGTCGCTGACCCGCCGCCCGGCGCCTAGGCCGACATGAACCAAGCCATCGATATCGTCTGCAACCTGTTCACGGAAATTGAAGTCGAAAACGGCCAGACCGGCGTCGACGAAAGCTTCAAAGAGCAGGTTCGGATGCCGGAGGAGATGCGGCGCGGCGTGTCGGTCGAGCGTTACCTGGAAAAGATGGACAGGGCGGGGATCGAACGGTCCCTGCTGATCGCCGTCCGCGCCGGGGATTTGCGCATGCGCGGATCGTTCGAGGTTCCCTATCGGCGCGTCCGGGAGGTTTGCGAGAAATACCCAAACCGATTTTCCGGTCTGGCCGGGATCGACCCGTTCCGGGGCATGCAGGGATTACGCGACCTTGAGGAGGGCGTGCGGGATTTTGGCTTTGTCGGCGCGCATCTCTATCCGCACTGGTTCGAAATGGCGCCCGACCACGCCCGTTATTACCCCTATTATGCGAAATGCTGCGAACTCGACATTCCGATCATGATGCAGGTCGGACAGAACCTGATTTATCAGCGGGACCGCCGTCTGCCCTCGGTCGGCAGGCCGATTTGCCTCGACCAGATCGCCATCGATTTTCCCGAACTCAAGCTGATCGGAATTCATATCGGCACGCCGTGGACCGATGAGATGATCGCGATGGCCTGGAAGCACGAGAACGTGTTTATCGGCGTCGACGCCTACGCGCCGAAATACTGGCCCGCCCAGCTTGTCCATTTCCTCAACAGCTACGGGCGCCGAAAAGTCCTGTTCGGCACAGATTGGCCGGTCATCGATCCGGAACGGGCGATCGCCGAAATCGATGCGCTGGGACTCCGCGCCGAATCGCGGCAATCGCTTCTTCGTGACAATGCCCTTTCCGTTTTTCGGTTCGGCTCAGGTGAAGATGAATGAGCAGGTCCTCCATGGGGTCACGCCCTTCGAGCTATCGATCGCTGTTGATCGTGGATGGCGTCAGATCGGCGGCCATGGCGCGGCCGGATCGGATCGCGATCCAGACTGAAACACGAGCGATGCGCTATCGCGAGCTCATCGCGAGGATCGACCGCGTTTCCAATCTCTGCCTTCACGGTTTCGGTCTCAGGCCTGGCGACAGATTACTTCTCGTGGCCGGCAACCGCGCGGAATATTTCGAGATCGCGATCGGCGCGGCGCAGGTTGGGATTATCGTCGTGACGCCCAGCCCAAGGCTCGGCGTCACGGAAATGCGGGATATTTGCGCGGACTCGGCGCCCACGGTGGCCATTGCGGAGGCGGGCTGGGCGGAAGCGTTGCGCGACATCGCGCCACCCTCGCTCGGACGCATCGTCGCATTGGGCGGCGAGTATGACTCTCTTTTGATGGAAGCCTCGGATGCGCGGCCGCCGGAAGGCGCGCGGCCGGAGGAATGGGAAACCTTCGCCCTGCCCTACACCTCGGGCACGACGGGTCGCGCGAAGGGCGTGATGCTCTCGCAACGCTCGCGGGTTCAAACCTTCTGCGCGATGGGGTCGGAATATGGCTGCTATTCGCCCGACGACAGGTTTCTGGCGCTCGCGCCGCTCTATCATGGCGCGGGCTTCGCCTTCGCCACCGCCAGCCTGTTCTTTGGGGGGACCTGTCATCTGCTGAGCAAGTTCGACGCCGAGACCACGCTCGACCTGCTGGCGGATGAAGCGTTGACCGGCGTCTTCATGGTGCCGACCCATTTCAACGCCATTTTCGCCCTTCCCGAGGCGAAGCTGGAACGTTGCCGGAGCACGGCGCTGAAGACCATCATCTCCAACGCGGCGCCCCTGCCGCAGCCGACCAAGGCGCGAATCGTCGGCGCCTTCGGCCACGGATTGCTGCATGAGACCTATGGCTCGACCGAAGGCAGCATCGTGACGAATTTGCGACCGGCCGACCAGCTGCGCAAGGAAATTTGCGTCGGCCACCCCTTCCCGATGACCGAGATACGCCTGCTGACGGAGGCTGGCGAACCGGTCGCGCCGGGCGAGGTCGGCGAGCTGTATAGCCGGTCGCCCTATCTGTTCAACGGTTATTGGGGGCGGTCCCTGGACGATGTGAGCTTGTATCGCGACGGTTTCTTTTCCGCCGGCGATCTGGCGCGCATGGACGATGAGGGATTCATCTATATCGTCGACCGAAAGACCGACATGATTATTTCAGGCGGCATCAATATCTATCCGCGCGAAGTCGAAGAGGCGCTGGCCGCGCATCCGGCCGTGATCGAGGCGGCGGTCATCGGCGAACCGGATGCGTATTGGGGCGAGGCCGTGGTCGCCTTCGTGGTTCGGAAACAGCCTGTCGACCCCGAGGCCCTGATCGCCCATTGCACGGATCGGCTCGCCCGCTACAAGGCGCCCAAGA
>CAJCJC010000008.1 GCA_903970575.1 Alphaproteobacteria bacterium | reverse complement strand
GATATCGAGGTCATGAACCCCGACCTCATCATCTGCACGCTCGACCGCGACGCCAAGCTCAACATGGAGCTGACGGTCCAAACCGGTAAGGGTTATCGCCCGGCCGCGCTCAACCGCCCCGAGGACACGCCGATCGGCATGATCCCGATCGACAGCATCTTTAGCCCGGTGCGCAAGGTCTCCTATAAGGTCGACAACACGCGTGTGGGGCAGATCACCGATTACGACAAGCTGACCATGCAGATCGAGACCACCGGCGCCATCACGCCGGAGGACGCGGTCGCCTATGCCGCGCGCATTCTGCAGGACCAGCTTCAGATCTTCGTCAATTTCCATGAGCCAACCGCGCGCGGCGGCGACGACCGTCACGAAGATCTGCCGTTTAACCGCAATCTGCTGCGCAAGGTCGATGAACTCGAATTGTCCGTCCGCTCGGCGAATTGCCTCAAGAACGATAATATCATCTATATCGGCGACCTCGTTCAAAAGAGCGAAGGCGAGATGCTGCGGACCCCGAATTTCGGTCGCAAATCCTTGAACGAGATCAAGGAAGTTCTGGCCACCATGGGCCTGCATCTGGGCATGCAGGTCGCCGGCTGGCCGCCGGAAAATATCGAGGACCTCGCGAAGAAGCTCGACGAGCCGTTCTAAGGACTTATTTTCGCCGGCCATGATGGTCGGCCAAGCGCGGATCGTGGCGATCCGCCCGTCGTCGTTCTCGCATCGTCGAGGCGCCGGCGTCGTGCAATCGGTCCCGCGCGGCGGGCCTTGGAAGAAGGGTGCTTTATCATGCGTCACGGAATGAGCGGTCGGAAGCTGAACCGCACAGCCAGTCATCGGAAGGCCCTTTTCGCCAATATGGCCGCCGCGCTGATCAAGCATGAGCAGATCAAGACGACTCTGCCCAAGGCCAAGGATCTGCGCCCGATCGTCGAAAAGCTGATTTCGCTGGGCAAGCATGGCGGCCTCGCCAATCGCCGCTTGGCCTATGCCCAGCTGCGCGACGACGTCGTGGTGGCGAAGCTGTTCGGTCCGCTGGCCGAACGCTACGCGACCCGCGCCGGCGGCTATACCCGCGTGTTGAAGGCGGGCTTCCGCTATGGCGACGCCGCGCCGATGGCGGTGATCGAGTTCGTGGATCGCGACCCGGCCGCCAAGGGCCAGGATAGCGGTCCAAAGCCCGAAGCGGTGGGCGACGAAGCCTAAGACCTAAGGGGACTGACATGCGCGCCATCGCCAAATTTTCGGGTCTGGCCGCGCTTATGGTTCTTTCGGGATGCGCCAGCGCGCCTCCGGGCGCGGAGTCCGCCGTCGAAACCCCCGCGACTTGCCAGCGCGCGTGCAACGCCTCGTATGATTCCTGCATGGCGCGCTTTTCGGGCGTCACGCCTGGAAGCGCGCTCGGCGGGTTTCCGGATAATGGAAATATCAGGCTCGATCCGAATAATGTGTGTCCTGATCAACTCAAATCCTGCCAAAGAAGCTGCCTGAACTGATCGTTCGGGCGGAGCGAGCGGCTGCGGCGTCATGACGGATAAAGGCCTCTTCGACGACGCTCCAATTCAAGTAACCGCGACGGGGCGCGCGGCGCGGACTCAGCCGCTGGCCGACAGGCTGCGGCCAATTTCGCTGGCCGAGGTGATCGGGCAGGACCATCTGCTAGGACCCGACAAGCCAATCGGCCGCATGGTCGCGCGTCGGCAGCTTTCGTCGATGATTTTGTGGGGACCGCCTGGCTGCGGCAAGACCACGATCGCCAAGCTGCTGGCCCAGGCGACGGACCTTGTTTTCGAACCGCTCTCGGCCGTGTTTTCCGGCGTCGCCGACCTTCGGCGTGTCTTCGACGGCGCACGTAAGCGCCGCCAGACGGGCGGCGGCACTCTGCTGTTCGTCGATGAAATCCATCGTTTCAACCGGGCGCAGCAGGACGGATTTCTGCCCTATGTCGAGGACGGCACTGTCGTGCTGATCGGCGCCACCACCGAAAACCCGTCATTCGAACTGAACGCCGCGTTGCTGTCGCGCACTCAGGTACTGGTGCTGAACCGCCTGACCGCCGAGGCGCTGGAGCAATTGCTCGTCCATGCCGAGAAAATCGAAGGACGCGATCTGCCGCTGGACGAAGCGGCGCGCACCGCGCTGATCGCCATGGCGGATGGGGACGGCCGGTTCATCCTGAACCTCGCCGAGCAGGTCTTCACGATCTCGAGCGCGAAGCTGAACCCGGAAGGCCTAGCGGAACTGGTGCAGCGCCGCGCGCCCCTCTACGACAAGAGCCAGGAAGGCCATTACAACCTGATTAGCGCGCTGCATAAATCGGTGCGCGGATCGGACCCCGACGCGGCGTTGTACTGGCTGGCCCGCATGCTGGATGGCGGCGAGGACCCGCGCTATGTCGCGCGCCGCGTGGTCAGGATGGCGGTCGAGGATATCGGCCTCGCGGACCCGCACGCGCTGACGGTCGCCTTGGCGGCCTGGGAGACCTATGAAAGGCTCGGCAGCCCCGAGGGCGAGCTCGCCATCGGCCAGGCGGTGCTGTATGTCGCGACCGCGCCCAAATCCAACGCCGCTTATCGCGCCTTCGGCGCGGCGCAAAAGGCGGCCAAGGAAAGCGGTTCGCTGATGCCGCCCAAGCATATCCTGAACGCCCCGACCCGCATGATGAAGGACATGGGCTATGGCAGGGGCTACGCCTATGACCATGACCAGGACGACGCCTTTTCCGGCCAGAATTATTTTCCGGATGAGATGGGTAGGCGCGAGTTCTACGCGCCCACCGGCCGCGGCTTCGAAAAGACGCTGGCCGACCGGCTTGCGGTCTGGAAACGCCGGCGGGAGGGAGGAACCGAATGAATGCGCCTTTCGACGCATTCATCGCCGTCGACTGGTCCGGCGCGCGCGGCCCACATTACGGCGGGATCGCGATCGCCGAGTGTGACCCTGGCGACGACGCGCCAATCCTCGTCGCCCCGCCCTCGCGCCAATGGCGGCGATCG
>CAJCJC010000007.1 GCA_903970575.1 Alphaproteobacteria bacterium | reverse complement strand
CTTCGAGCGGGTTTCGGAGTTCCTGAAGGCCGACCATTTTTACACGCCCGCGCATGGCCGTATTTTCGCGGTCATCGCCAAGCTGCTGGAACGCGGACAGATCGCGACGCCCGTCACGCTGAAGGCGGCGTTCGACGATGACGAGGATCTGTCGCATTTGGGCGGCGCGGCCTATTTGGCCGACCTCGCCGCCAGCGTCGTCACTATTCTAAACGTCGAGGATTACGGGCGCACGATCTTCGATCTGCATCTCAGGCGCCAATTGATCGCGCTGGGCGCGGAAATGGTGAACACCGCCCATGTTCACGATATCGACGTACCGCCGACCGAGCAGATCGAGGCCGCCGAACGCAAGCTGTTCGATCTGGCGACCGTCGGCGATGTCGGAAGCGGTTTCATTCCATTTTCGAAGTCGTTGGTCAACGCCATCACCATGGCCGAGGCAGCCTATCGCCGTGAAAGTCATATTACCGGCGTCACCACGGGCCTCGCCGACCTGAACAGAAAGCTGGGCGGCATGCAGCCGTCAGACCTGATCGTCCTGGCGGGTCGCCCTTCGATGGGTAAGACGGCGCTCGCCACCAACATGGCTTTCAAGGCGGCCCAGGCCTATGCCGATAGCCGGGGCAAGGAAGGGGCGATGGTGGCCTTCTTCTCGCTTGAAATGTCGGCCGAACAGCTCGCAACCCGTATTCTGGCCGAGGTTTCGGAAGTTCCATCGGAAAAAATTCGTAAAGGCGAGGTGCGGGATATTGAATTTCGCCGGTTCGTCGAGGCGAGCCAGAAGTTGGCCAGCGTGCCGCTCTATATCGATGACACCCCCGCGCTCTCGATCTCACAGGTGCGTACCCGCGCGCGCCGCCTGAAGCGGCAATTCGGCCTTGGCCTGATCGTTATCGATTATCTGCAATTGCTGCGTGGATCGGGCGGAAGCCGCGGCCCCGAAAACCGCGTGCAGGAAATTTCGGAGATTACGCGGGGGCTGAAGGCGATCGCGAAGGAGTTGTCTGTTCCGGTGCTGGCGCTGTCTCAGCTTTCCCGCGCCGTCGAGCAACGGGAGGACAAGCGACCACAGCTCTCGGACCTGCGCGAATCAGGCACGATCGAGCAAGACGCCGACGTCGTGATGTTCGTTTTCCGCGAGGAATACTATGTCGAGCGCGATCAACCGACGCTGCTTAAGGACGAATCGCAGGAGAAGTTCAACGATCGCTACGCACGCTGGCAGGACAGGCTGAAGACCGCGCATCAGGTGGCCGAGGTGATCATCGGCAAGCAACGGCATGGTCCGATAGGCACGGTGAAACTTCATTTCGACGGCCAGTTCACCCGCTTTAGCGATCTGGACTCCCACCACGAACAGCACTGAGCGACTTATGGCGGGTCCGCGTCCGCCGCAGGATGTGGGGATTCAGACCGTTTTGGTCCATGCCAGCGGCGCGGTTGAAATTTCCCCCACCTGTTCACAATTTACTGTCGGCTAGCGTCACGCCGTCGGTCTTCCAGCAGCGCGTCCCGACCTTCCGCGGCAACGACATCCCCCTGTGAAAATCAAGTCAGGCTGTATAGATATGGCGGCGCTTTGCCGAGGAGTGATGTCGGGACGATGATTGATTTCCTTTCCACGATCGGGCGGAGAGTCCTCGATATTCTGACCATCGCGGGAAGATTGACCGCTTTCGTCGGCAGCGCCCTTTCCCACTGCTTTCGTCCGCCGTTCTATTTTCGCAATCTGGTTCAGCAATTCTGGACGATCGGCTATAACTCGCTGCCCGTCGTCGGGCTGACGGCGGTGTTCACCGGCGCCGTGCTGGCGCTTCAAAGTTACGTCGGCTTTTCGCATCTTGTCGCGGCGAGCACGATACCGACCGTCGTGGTGGTGTCGATCACGCGCGAATTGGGTCCTGTCCTGGCCAGCCTGATGGTGGCCGGTAGGGTCGGCGCCGCGATCGCGGCGGAGCTGGGGACGATGCGCGTCACCGAGCAAATCGATGCGCTCGATACCTTGGCGACCAATCCCATGAAGTATTTGGTGGTGCCGAGAGTGCTCGCGGGCGTTTTGATGATGCCGCTGCTCGTGCTGGTGGCGGACATTATCGGCGTCATGGGGGGGTTCGTGGTCAGCTCGTTCATTCTGGGGTTTAATGAATCGGCCTATCTGATCAACACGATCCACGCCGTCCATACGCAAGATATCGTCTCGGGACTGGTAAAGGCGGCGGTGTTCGGCTTGATCATCACGCTGCTGGGTTGTTTCAACGGCTATCGTTCACGGGGCGGCGCCGAGGGCGTCGGCCAGGCGACGACAAACGCCGTCGTCTATGCGTCTGTCCTGATCTTCTTTTCGGATTACTTCCTGACCGAACTCTTCCTCACCGGACGATGACAGCGCTCTCGATGACAAACTCTCCCAAGATATCGATCAAGGGCCTGGCAAAGTCCTTTGGGCGCAAGGTCGTTCTGGACGGCGTCGACATCGAGGTCGCCGCCGGCGAATCGCTAGTGATCATTGGCGGCTCGGGCTCGGGTAAATCGGTGCTGCTAAAATGTCTTCTCGGTTTGCTCAAGCCGGAGTCCGGCTCGATCGAAATCGACGGCGAGGCGATGACAGGCGCGGACAAGACCACTCGCGAACGTCTTCGGCATAAAATGGGGATGCTATTCCAAGGCGGCGCGCTGTTCGACAGCCTGAATATCTGGGAAAATGTCGCGTTCGCGCTGAATGAGGGCAGCGGGCGCCGCCGGACCACCCGCGCGGCCACCCGCAAGATCGCCATCGAAAAGCTCGCCCAGGTCGGGCTCGGCCCCGAGATCGCCAATCTGTTTCCGGCGCAATTATCGGGCGGCATGCAAAAGCGGGTCGCGCTCGCCAGGGCCATCGCGCCGGCGCCGGAAATCCTTTTGTTCGATGAACCCACCACCGGTCTCGATCCGATCATGGCCGACACGATCAACAATCTAATCGTAGCAAGCGTGCAGCAACTTGGCGCTACGGCTGTTTCCATTACCCACGACATGGCGAGCGCGCGCAAAATCGCGACGCGAATCGCCATGCTGTATGAAGGAACGATCATCTGGGAAGGACCGGCCGACAGGATCGACGATTCCGGCAACTCCTATCTCGACCAGTTCGTGCATGGCCGCTCGGACGGGCCGATCAAGCTGCAGGTCAGGGCGCTCTGATCATTTATACTAGTGGCTACCAATGGCCCTCCGCTAATGACGGGGGCGCGGGCGCCATCGGCGAAGCGCTGGCGACGTTCGGAAAACGGGCCTAATTATAACGCGCGACGCGACCCGAGTCGCGACTTAGACGAGGCCAAGTGTGGCTCGATCCGTTCAACACTATGTTTGTCAGTCCTGCGGCGCGGCCTTCTCTAAATGGAGCGGCAAATGCGAGGCATGCGAGGCATGGAACACGCTGGTCGAGGAAGCAAGCGCCGCCGAGACGCCAGCGAAGGCCGGCGGTCTTGGGCGCGGCAAGGCGCGCAACCTTGAATTCGTGCCGCTGGCGGGGCCGGCTGAAGGGCTGCCGCGCCTTTTATCGGGCATCGCCGAGTTCGACCGCACCTGCGGGGGGGGGCTTGTTCCGGGTGGATGCACGCTGATCGGCGGCGATCCTGGGATCGGCAAATCGACCTTGCTGCTTCAGCTTGTCGGCAGGCTTTCGGCTTCTTACGCGACAGCCTATGTATCCGGTGAGGAATCCGTCGATCAGGTTCGGCTGCGGGCGCGCCGCCTCGGGCTTGAGGGGGCGCCCGTGCAATTGGCGGCGGCAACCGACGTCCGCGATATCGCGGCCGCGATCGATGCGGCCAACGGCCCCCAGGTCATCGTCATCGACTCGATCCAGACGATGTTCGTCGATACGCTCGACAGCGCGCCCGGCACCGTGGCCCAAGTGCGCGCCTCGGCCCAGGCGCTGATCCGGATCGCGAAGCGGCGGGGCGTCAGCCTCCTGCTGGTAGGCCACGTGACCAAGGAGGGGCTTATCGCCGGGCCGCGCGTGCTGGAGCACATGGTCGACACGGTGCTGTATTTCGAAGGAGAGCGCGGCCATCAGTTCCGGATATTGCGGGCGGTCAAGAACCGTTTTGGCCCCACCGACGAAATCGGCGTCTTCGACATGACGGGCGAAGGCCTAGCCGAGGTTTCCAACCCGTCCGAATTGTTTCTGGCCGAGCGGCGAGGCGACGTCTCGGGAACCGCGGTCTTCGCCGGGATGGAGGGCACGCGCCCGGTCCTAGTGGAGATTCAGGCGCTGGTCGGGCCAGCCGTACTGGGCAACGCCCGCCGCGCGGTCGTCGGCTGGGACGGGGCGAGGTTAGCCATGGTGCTGGCCGTGTTGGAGGCGCGCTGCGGCGTGGCGATCGGCAATCATGATGTCTATCTGAATATCGCGGGCGGCCTTAGGATCAACGAGCCGGCCGCCGATCTGGCGGTCGCGGCGGCGCTGATCAGCGCGCTGTCGGGCGAGGCGGTTCCGTCCGAGGCGGTCATTTTCGGGGAAATCGGCCTGGCGGGCGAGGT
>CAJCJC010000006.1 GCA_903970575.1 Alphaproteobacteria bacterium | reverse complement strand
GCCGAGCTTCATCGCGGCGCATGAGGATGATTTGCTGGTCTACGCGACTGACCGGCTGTCCGATATCGCGGGCGTTAGGATTCACGGCACGGCCGAGGAGAAGGGCGGGATCATCTCGTTCACCATCGATGGCGCGCATGCGCATGACGTGGCGACCATCCTGGATCAGCAGGGCGTCGCGGTGCGGGCGGGGCATCATTGCGCCCATCCGCTGATGGACAGGCTGGGCGTTGTCGCGACCGCGCGCGCCTCGCTGGCGCTTTACACCAACCAGGCCGAGATCGATGCGCTGGTGAACGGCATCGGCGCCGTCAAACGGATATTTAAGCTGTGACTTCGATGGACGACCTGAGAGACCTTTACCAGGAAGTGATCCTGGACCATGGCAAGCATCCCAGGAATTTCGGCCACCCGGCGGAGTCCAACCGGTCGGCCCATGGCCATAACGCGATGTGCGGCGACACGATCGACGTGTTCTTGACGGTCGAACCGGACGGGCGGATCGCCGACGCCGCTTTCGAGGGGCAGGGTTGCGCGATTTCGGTCGCCTCGGCCTCGATGATGACGGAGATGCTGAAGGGGCGCAGCGAGGCCGACGCCCATCATCTATTCGAAACGATGCATGCGCTGTGCACCGGCAAGGACGATGTCGACCTGGAAGCCCTCGACGAGGATACGCTGGACCGCATTCAAATCCTGGCGGGGGTGCGCCAGTACCCCATGCGGGTCAAATGCGCGACCCTGGCGTGGCATACGATGGACAAGGCCATGGCCGCGAAGGACGCGGCCGGGGAAGGTGGAGAATGAGCAATACGGAAGCCGCGATTCAAGAAGAACCGGGCCTGGATTTGGAGGCCGAGCCGCCGTCGATCGACGTGCCGGTCGGGCATGAGAAGCTGCCGGGCATCGTGAACGCGCTCAAATCCGTGTTCGATCCCGAGATACCGGTGAATATCTATGAGCTCGGCCTTATCTACAGAATCGAGATCGACGCGGAGAACAACGTCGCGGTCAAGATGACGCTGACCGCGCCGGGTTGCCCCGTGGCCGGCGAGATGCCGGAGCAGGTGCGCGGCGCCGTCGCCGCCGTCGAGGGGCTGGGCGACGTCGATGTCGAACTGGTGTGGGACCCGGGCTGGCATCCGGGTATGATGGCGGAAACGGCCAAGCTTCAGCTCGGCATGTTTTAGGAGTTTCGACGATGGGTATGGCTTTGCCGAAAGCGATGAGTTTGACCGAGGCCGCCGCCGAGCGCGTGAAGGCGCTGGTGGCCAAGGGACAGGAGAATTTGGCTGAGGACCAGATCCTGGGCCTGCGCGTGGGCGTGAAATCACGCGGCTGCTCGGGGCTCAGCTATTTCGTGGAATACGCGAAAGAGCGGAAGAAATACGAGGAGATGGTGGAGGACCGGGGCGTGAAGATTTTCATCGATCCGGCCGCCACGATGTTCCTGCTCGGCAGCGAAATGGATTACGTGGAGGACGCGCTGCAATCCGGCTTCGTCTTCAAGAACCCCAACGAAAAAAGCCGCTGTGGCTGCGGCGAGAGCTTTAGCGTGTGAACCGGTAGGAGGGGTAGCGCGGAGCGAAACCCATCGGGACGCGCTCGGCGAGGGAGACGATGGGTTTCGCGGAGCCTCAACCCATCCTACGTTTAGGCGGCTTTTTGTAGTGTCCGTGGAACCGCCATCGCGGCGCGGCGGATGAGTTCGGGGCCGGAGCCGGGGCGGGGGGCGTCTTCCGACAGGATGCGGCGCCAAGCGCGCGCGCCAGGGAGGCCTTGGAACAGGCCGAGCATGTGGCGGGTAATCGCCTTTAGCGGCGCGCCCTGCCGCATGCGCAGTTCGATATAGGGCAGCATCGCCTCCACCACATCATGCCGGTCGGGCGGGGCGCCGCCGAAGAGGGCGCGGTCGATTTCCGCCAGGCGGTACGGGTCCTGATAGGCGACGCGGCCGAGCATCACGCCGTCGACATGCGCCAGATGGGCCAGCGCGTCGGCCTCCGTCGTGATGCCGCCGTTCAGGATGATGGAGAGGTCCGGAAAATCTTGCTTCAGGCGATAGCCGAAATCATGGCGCAGCGGGGGGATTTCGCGGTTTTCCTTGGGCGACAGGCCGGAGAGGATCGCGGGTCGGGCGTGCAGCACGATGGTGCGGGCGCCGGCCTCCGTCACCTTGGCCACGAAGGCGGTCAGCGCCTCATAGGCGTCGCGCCCCGGCCAGGGCGTGGGCTCTATGCCGATCCGGCATTTGACGGTGACCGGCGTTGCCCCCGCGGCCGATGTCATCGCGGCGACCATGCGCGCGACATTGTCCGGGTCCGCCATCAGGCAGGCCCCGAACTGGCCGGATTGAACCCGGTCGCTGGGGCAGCCGCAATTGAGGTTGATGGCGGCGTAACCGTATTCAGCCCCGATCCGGGCGCATTCCGCGAGCTTGCGCGGCTCGGCTCCGCCCAGTTGTAGGATTACGGGCTGCTCGTGGGCATGGAAATCCAGGAAGCGGTCGCGGTC
>CAJCJC010000005.1 GCA_903970575.1 Alphaproteobacteria bacterium | reverse complement strand
CTGAGCTTGCGCAAGAACTCGGTCCAGAATGTCTCGGCTTCCGATGCGCCGATCGCCATGCCAAGCACTTCGCGCCGGCCGGCGGTGTTCACGGCCACCGCCACGGTGACGGCGACCGAGACGATCCGGCCCGCTTGGCGCACTTTCACGTAAGTTGCGTCGATCCAGAGATAAGGCCAGTCGCCTTCGATCGGCCGGTCGAGGAAGGTCTTCACCCGTTCGTCGATCTCCTCGCACAATCGGCTGACCTGGCTCTTGGAGATGCCGCTCATGCCCATGGCCTTGACCAGATCGTCGACGGAGCGGGTGGAGACGCCCTGGATGTAGGCTTCCTGGATGACCGCCGTCAGCGCCTTCTCCGCCAGCCGCCGAGGCTCCAGAAAGCCGGGGAAGTAAGAGCCCTTGCGCAGCTTGGGGATGCGTAGCTCCACCGTGCCGGCCCGCGTTTCCCAATCCCGATCACGGTAGCCGTTGCGCAGCGCCTGGCGGTCGGGCGAACGCTCACCGTGATCCGCGCCGGTCAATCCCCGGACTTCCAGCTCCATCAATCGCTCGGCGGCAAAGCCGATCATTTCCCGAAGCACATCGGCATCGGGGCTCTTTTCCAAAACAGCGCGAAGCATCATCATATCGTCGGTCATCGTGGTCACCTTTGGCTAAGGTTGAGTTGTGGTGACCAGACATTACCGAAGATCCACGATGACCAACCAGCGGATCAGCCCTTCGGGCGGCTACGCCGCCCTGCCGGCCTCATCCGCTGGAACCGCTCCTACACCACCGAATGGGACGCGACCAGGCATGGCTAGGTTGCGATATATTAAAATAGTAACATAAGAGACTTTTTGTATATATTAAAGATATGTTATTAACGCTAAATACCTTTAAACAACACTAACATCATAGCTATAGCACTCGTAAAATAGTTGTTGCGCCCCCTAAGAGCCGACGTTAGGTTCCGCGTCGCTTGCTGGTGGGCATTCCTTTCCGCGGCGCGGGCAGTCGCTCGTCCTCGGGTTGGGTTGCGCACACCGCTTTTTTGCTTTGGGTCCGCTGTCTTCGAGGGCGCGTTTCTCGAGCACGTGCCCCGTTTTGGCCTATCCCGCGAGGCAATTTGGGCGGCGTGGCTGGCAAGCAAACGCAAATGACTACCGGCGCTCGGTCATCCTCAAATCGGCCGGGCGGTCATCAAATCGATAGTTGTCAACACAAGGTGAAGCCATGTCAGACTCCATGAAATCTTGGAAGAAATCCTCGTTGCTCGGATGCGCCGCAATGGCCGCGCTGACGGTCGGCACGTTCGTCGACATTGCGGCCGCGTTCGCCGCGGATGACCCGGACCAGATCGAGACCATCGTTGTCACGGGCACCCGCTTCAATGTCGACGCCGCCCCGGCGAAGGCCTCGGTCGACACGGTCGAGCCGCAAACAGTCATCAACCGCTCCTACATCGACAATTTCGTGCCGCCTGAGGCCGATTATGTGACGATTCTGGCCATCGTCCCCTCAATGACCGGCGGCGACCCCAATGGCCCTGGCCTCTCGGACGGCGGCGAAAAGAATTCATTGCGCGGGCTGGGCGACGGCAATTACGTCATCCAGTTCGACGGCATTCCGTTCGGCGATACAAACGGGCCGACGCACCACAATATTTCGTATTTCCCGGCCTCGATGCTTGGCTCGATCGTGGTCGATCGCGGTCCCGGCAACGCCGGCAATCTTGGCGCGGCCACATATGGCGGGACGGTAAAGCTGTTCTCCCAAACGCTCGTCGCCGACCCTGAATTCACGATCAAGGGGGGCTATGGCAGCTTCGAGACGCAGACGGCGATCTTTAACGCCCAGAGCGGTGACTTGGAGGCTTTCGGCACAACCACGCGCGTTTTGGTCAATGTGCAGGGCAACGAATCGAACGGCGCGTTGTCAGGGCAGGATATCCGTGACTTCAACGCGGTGCTTAAGGTCGAAACCGAGTTCGCGCCAGGCTGGAAATCGACGTTGTTTACCAATTACTCCGGCCTCAGGGAACATCTGGACGATAATAACGGCCTGACGCCCGCTCAGATCACGGCCTACGGCAAGAGTTTCGCTTTACAAAATACCGACCCCGCAGTGCCGACCTATTACGCCTACAACTACACGACGAAGTCGACGGACATGGATTATTTCCGTTTGAACGGAGATATCGTCGACGGGCTCAAGATCGATAACACCGCGTATACTTATGCGTATTGGAATCATACCTTCAGTCCTAACAGTCAGACTCAAACGGCCGCGCAAATAGCCGCGAATTCGTCCTCGGATAATGGGACGGTGACGCTGTTGAACGGGACCAAACTGACCAACTCGTTGCTCGCGTATGACAAGGAAAACCGGTATCGCGTATACGGCGATATTCCTCGCGTCTCGTGGGACTACGATTTCGGGGCGGTGAACGGGCAGGTCCGCGCTGGCGTCTGGTTGGAGGAGCAGAAAACAAACCGCTTCAAATTCTATTTCGACGCCAATCAGTGCAATGCCGAACTTGTCGATCCATTCGTCGTGGGCGGCGGCGCGGCGGCCTTGGATTGCGGCGCCGTAAAAGGAACCGGTTTTGAAACCGGCCTTGGATACGGGAAAGACGACGAGCATTCAGGCTGGTATCAATACCAGCCTTTCTTGGAGATCGACATTAAGCCGATCGAGGATCTGACCATCACGCCCGGCGTGAAATATATCCATTGGAATCACTGGGTCGACGCGCCGGTCGCGCAGGGCTCGCTTTGCGGCGTATCCTTGGGCGGCGCCGCCAACGGATGTCCGTTCAATCAAAAAGGCCAAGACTACACTGGCAGCTTCGTAACGCGCGAGACGCTGCCCTTCCTCACGGTCAATTACAAGATTACGCCGTCATGGAGCGTCTATGGGGAATACGCCAAAGGCGTCTACGTGCCCGATGTAAGTGCGTTCGAACAAAGCCCACCCACGAGTAAGTTCCCGGCGCCTGAAAATACGACCAACTATCAGTTGGGCACCGTATTCTATTCAGATAATTTCACGTTCGATGCCGACATCTACTATATTCCGATCAGCAACAATTACGCTACTTTGCCTTGCACTTACGATACCGCTGAAAGCTGTTATGTGAATAATGGTTCGGCTACCTATAAGGGCATCGAAGGCGAAGGCACGTATGCGTTCGGGAATGTCTTCGGCCTCGACCTTCAGGGCTTCTCGCTTTTCGCGAGCGGCTCGGTCATGTCGTCGAAAGCCACGAGTGGCCAGTACGCCGGCAATTGGGAGCCCAACGCGCCCAAATGGACCGCCGCCGTCGGGCTGCTTTATAAGCGGGATGGGTGGAAGTTCGCCCTGATCGATAAGACCACGGGCTCGGCCTATAACGACGTGCAGAATTACGCGTTCTATGTATTGCCGTCTTGGAGCAATGTGACCGCCACCCTTGGCTACGCGTGGGACAATTACGAAGTCGCGGTGAACGTCGACAATCTGCTGGGCAGCCGGGCGGTGACGGTCATTAACGAAGGCGGCAGCACGCCCCAGACCAATCCGCTGACCAGCACCGATCAATACCAATTCCAGGCGCCGACCAGCGGGTTCCTGTCCCTGAAAGCCCATTTCGGCTTCCAGGGAGAAGAGCCCGCGGCGCCCGCGGCCTACACCCCGCCGCCGGTCGTCGCTCCGACGCCTGCCCCGGCGGTCGCCCGCTCCTATATGGTGTTCTTCGACTTCAACAAGTCGGACCTCACCCAACAGGCCGTGGCGATCGTCGATCAGGCGGCAAGGAACGCGACGCCGGCAAAGGCGACGGAACTGGTCGTCACCGGTCATACCGATACGGTGGGCTCCGATGCGTACAATATGCGGCTGTCCCGTCGCCGGGCGGAATCGGTCGCGGCGGAACTCGAAAAGCAGGGCATCAAGTCCAGCGAGATCGAGATCGTCGCCAAGGGCAAGCAAGACCTTCTGGTTCCCACCAAGGACGGCGTGCGCGAGCCCCAGAACCGCCGCGTCACGATCGTGTATGAAGGTTCCGCCGCAAGCTGAGCCATCGTCCGATCGCGCCTGAATAACCTTCGCCGGCCTCGTGTTCCAAAACGCGGCCGGCGAAGGCTCGTTCCTGATCATAACGGCGCTGCTACGCCGCCCTGTGTTACATCCGGAGGTTCCGATGAACAGTCTGCTCCGCGCCGCATTCTGCGTTGCTGTCCTCGCAGCCGGTCCTGTTATCGCCCAGGACGCTCAACCTCATTTCCTGCCGCTGAACGTCATCGATATCGCGGCGATTCTGCCCCCGCCGCCCGCTGCCGACTCACCCGTCGCCAAGGCGGAGATTGCTGAACTGCTCCGCATTCAGGCAAGCGCAACGCCGGCTGAGAAGGCCCAAGCCGTCGCCGACGCCAAGGAGAGCTTCTTCTTTTTCGCCGATGTTCTGGGGCCGAATTTCACCGCCGAAAAGCTGCCGGTCGCGCTGACCTTTCTGCAAGCCGTCCAGAACGCTGAAGGAGAGTTCGTCAATCCCGCCAAGAAAATCTTCGGCCGGCCGCGCCCGCCGCTGGTCGATCCGGCGACCAAGTCCTGCGAAACAAGCATGAGTTCGAGCCCATCCTATCCCAGCGGTCACGCCACGTTTGGCTGGTTGGAGGCCGTCGTTCTAGCCCAGATGGTCCCCGAGAAACGCGCGGCGATTTTCGCCCGCGCCGCGGAGTTCGCGCATAACCGCCTCGTCTGCGGCGTGCACTACCCGTCCGACATCGAGGCCGGAAGGATCAGCGGAACCGTGATCGCGGCGATGCTGATGGATAATCCCACCTTCCGCGCCGAATTCCCGCCCGCACGGGACGAACTGCGCAAAGTTCTGGGCTTGGCGCCGGGCTAGGCGCGCCTTGGACAGCCACGCGATTCCCGTGCGTTACGATACGCCGGTCATCACGTCGCCGATCGCCTGCTCCTCGCAACGTTCGAACGCCTTGACGATCTTCGTGTCGGCCAGCGCAACGCCGGCCGCGTGAAGATCGTTTTGCGCGCGCGAAACCATGTCGGCCGTCTGCCTGCCGAAGGCGTATTCCAGCAGCGTATCGGCATAATCGACCATGGCGCCATCGCCCATCTGGTCGGCGACCCAGGCCGCGAACAGCTTGTTGCGATGCGCCTCGATCTTGAACTTCAGTTCCAGATCATGCGCGAACTTCGCCTCGAAATCGCGTTCGCGACTGTGAAACAACTCTTCCATCCATTCCCCCTATGGCGGCAATCCAGCCGCGCACCGGCTTTTCGCCATCCATCACTTCCGACTTAACCTACCATAATTGATTCGGTGGCCGTTGAAAGCGCCGGGCGCAAACGAATGCGCATGGCTGGGTTCGGCATATCGGCATATCGGGGTCGCGCGCGCCTCTATCCGCGCGGCAGCCAGCCCTCGTCATCGATCAGGGCGTCGGTCGCCGCCATGACTTCCCCCATGCCGGCGCCCTGTTCACGCATGGATTGGCGCATGGCGGCGATTCGGGCTATCCGCTCGGCCCACGCAGGCGGGAACAGATCGTCCAGATAGGATCGAAGCCGCCGAGACAATGTCGGGCTCGCGCCACCCGTGGAAATCGACAACGCCAAATCCCCACGTCGCAAGATCGCCGGGACATGGAAATCGCAAAGTGGAAGAACATCCTCCACATTGACCAGCACGCGGCGCGCGCGCGCCATGGCCGCAAGCGCCGAGGATTGCTCGGGCGGCAGGCCGGCGACGAACAGCACGCGCAACGCGGCGATCTCGTCGTCCTCGGGCCAGCGGGGGATCAGCCGGTTGCCCGCCGCCGCGATCAGCGGCGCGTCCGGATTGGCGGCGTAGATGTGCAGATTTGGCGCGGATTCGCTGTCCAGAAGCGTTAATCGCTTGATCAGCGCGGGGCCGGCGCCGACAAGCGCCGTCGGTAGGGCCGCCAGATCGAGCGCCAGCGGGGTTGTCATCGCGACGTTATGGGGTCGCGCCGAGCCGCTGTCGCGCGATCCACGGGCGATTATCGGCGGCGGGCTGATAGAACAGGTCGAATTCGCTTAATGCGGCGAACCAGTTCTCCTCGATCGCGCGGGGGCTGACTTCGAAGGCGTCGATCCCGCAGCGCTGCATGAATTGCAACAGGTCGCGCAGAACGCTGCCGGTGGCGCGCAACTCGCCCGTGAAGCCAAACCGGCTCCGCAACACCCGCGCCTGCGAAAAAGCGCGGCCGTCACCAAAGTTGGGGAAGAACAATGCGATCAGGCCGAACCGGTGGGCGTCGGCGCCAATTTCGGCCGCGGTCACGGTGTTTGGCGCCCGCACGCCCAGCTCCGCGGGGTCGCGCGCGATCGACCCCCGCTCCGACAACCATCGTTTCCATGAGATCGTTACCGGCCCTACCTGGGGCAGGTCCTCATCGTCCTCCAGATGCCGCCATGGATCGGTGACGACGGCGCCGTTCTTATACAGCACCATAGACGGCCTCCTTGAACGGCTCGGCGCCGACCCGGCGATAGGTCGCCGGCAGTTCCTCACCATCCTCCCGCAGCCGCATATAGACGTCCAGCAGCTTGTCGACCGCGCCGTTCACACCCTCGCTCGGCACCGCCTTACCGACGATGCCACCGATCGCGGCGTTCTCGTCCGCGCTCCCGCCGACGGTGATCTGGTAGAATTCCTCGCCATTTTTATCGACGCCCAGAATGCCGATATGCCCGACATGGTGATGGCCGCAGGCGTTGATGCAGCCCGAGATTTTGATCTTCATCGGTCCGATCTCTTCCTCCCGCGCGGCCAGATGCTCACCCAGTCGCTCCGCCACCGGGATGGAGCGGGCATTGGCCAGGCTACAATAGTCCAGCCCAGGGCAGGCGATGATGTCGCTCGCCAGCCCGATATTGGATGCGCCGAGCCCGGCCGCCGCCAGGGCCCGATACAGCGCCGCCAAGTCGCCGCGACGCACATCCGGCAGCACAAGATTCTGCTCGTGGGTTACGCGCACCTCGCTAAAGCCATGGGTCTCGCTCAAATCCGCGATCAAATCCAATTGCTCGGCGGAGGCGTCGCCGGGCGGGCGCCCCAGCGGCTTCAGCGAGATCGTCACCACGGCATAGCCGGGCTGCTTATGCGGGAAGACGTTATGTCGGACCCATCGCGCAAAATCGGCATCGGCTTCGACGGAAGCCGCCAGAGCCGCCTCATCATCCGCCCCAGCCGCGGCGTATGCAGGTGGCGCGAACTGGCGAACGATGGCGGCGACCGTCTCTTCGGCGAGGTCGAGCGGCGTATGGTCCATGGCGGCCCACTCCGCCTCAACCGCGTCGCGCATCTTTTCGACGCCCAGCGCCTGGACCAGGATTTTGATCCGAGCCTTATAGATATTGTCGCGCCGCCCATACGCGTTATAGACGCGCAAGATCGCCTCCAGATACGACAGCAGATGCCGCACCGGGATAAAGTCGCGCAGCACCTTGCCGACGATGGGCGTGCGGCCAAGGCCGCCGCCCACTAGCACCTCGAAGCCAACCTCGCCCGCTTCGCTCCGTTTTAGATAGAGCCCAATATCATGGACATGCACGGCCGCGCGATCCTGTAGGGCGGCGGAGACCGCGATCTTGAACTTGCGCGGCAACCACGAGAACTCCGGGTGCAGAGTCGACCATTGCCGGATGATCTCGCAATAGGGGCGCGGATCCTCGATCTCGTCGATCGCAACGCCCGCGAATGGGTCCGAGGTGATGTTGCGGATGCAATTGCCGCTGGTCTGGATGCCGTGCATCTCGACCGTCGCCAGGTCGGCCAGCAGATCGGGTGTTTCGTCCAGCTTTATCCAGTTGTACTGAATATTTTGGCGGGTCGTGAAATGGCCATACCCCCGATCGTATTTGCGCGCGACATGGGCCAGCATGCGAACCTGCTCCGCCGACAAAGTGCCGTAGGGGATCGAGACCCGCAGCATATAGGCGTGCAGTTGAAGATAGAGCCCGTTGCGCAGCCGCAGCGGCCGGAATTCTTCCTCCGTCAGCTGGCCGTTCAGCCGGCGCGCGACCTGACCCCGATATTGCGCCACGCGTTCTTCCAGGAAGCGCCGGTCGAATTCGTCATAGCGATACACAGGTCACCTCCTAAACCGTCGGGCCGAAAGCCCGGATTTGCTCTCGCAAGCCAACAGGACGCAGCCCTCTATCCGCCTTCTCGACGGCGATGACATAGGCGCCGACCGCTTCAAGCGGTTGCGCGGCGGCGGCGGCCAGCAGATCGGTCGCGTCCTCGGCATGGGCGGCGTCGCCAATCGCGGTCGACCATGCGCCCAGCGCGGTGAAATACACCGTGACGCCATCCCTTAGGCGATTGGCGGTGACCGCCTGGTATGTCGAACCCGTAGTCACCCTTTTATCCCGCCTTCGTCTCGCAAAATAAGCAAAACCTCATTCCACGCGGCGATCATTCCACGCGCGCCGCATCACCTAGACACTTCCGGCGCAAGTTTCAAACCGCCTGCTCCCTGCAAATAGGATTAACGGCCCATAAATCCGCTATATTGTCGCATTAGCATGTCATGGCAGCTATGAGCTTTTGGAGAATTGTGCGGTGCGGCGAAATGCCTGTATAGAAAGTTGCTACAGAACAGAGCCGAAAACAGTGGGTTACGTCGTTTTGTGGGGCCAAATCGATCGCCTCGCCCTGGCCGCAACGGCATCGCGGCGCTGACTTGAAGCATTGCGGATACATCCTATCCTATGCAAATGTGCAATTTAACCGAACAACTTGAAACAATTGTGAAATATAGCGCTATCTGGTTGGCCATGACATTCCCGTCACAGGCCGCGGGCGCGCGAGGCTGAAATGGCGTCCACCAAATTCTCGATTGCCGATGCATCACGCGATCGGGCGCAACCATTGGCCGAGGGTCTGATCGCTCGCCATGGGCATCTGGATGGCGTCGCATTGCTGCGCGCGGTCCTGACAGAAATGCCAGACCAGATCGCGTTGGTCTCCTCGTTCGGCGCCGAGTCCGCCGTGCTTCTGGCGATGGCGGCCGAGGTCGACCCGGCGGTCCCGGTGATATTTCTGGATACGGGCAAGCTCTTTGGCGAGACCCTGACCTACCGGGACAAACTGGTTCGCGCGCTGGGCCTGACAAATGTTCACACGTTTCGTCCCGATCCCGACGTCGAGGCCAAGCTGGACCGGCCGGGCACCCTTTGGCGCGACAATCCCGATGCCTGCTGCGCGTTCCGCAAGGTCGAACCGCTCGAGCGCGCGCTTAAGCCCTATGCCGGCTGGATTACGGGCCGCAAGCGCTTCCAAAGCGCCGGTCGCGCCGCCCTGCCGGTGATCGAAGTTGAGGATGGCCGGATTAAGCTGAACCCGCTCGCCCGATGGGGCGCGAAAGAGATCGAGGCCGAGTTCAAGCGGCGCGATCTCCCGCGCCACCCGCTGGTGGCGGACGGGTTTCTGTCGATCGGATGCATGCCCTGCACCGCGCGCGCGGCGCCCGGCGGCGATGCGCGCTCGGGCCGTTGGGCCGGGCTGGAGAAAAAGGAATGCGGCATCCACCTCAGCCGCTTGCCGGCCAAGCCGGTGCGCCGTGCGCCGCGCCATCTGATCGAGCTTGAGAACCAGAGCATCTACATCATGCGCGAGGCCTTCGCGCGCCTGCCCCGGCTCGCCATGCTGTGGTCGGTCGGCAAGGACAGCAACGTCCTCATCTGGCTGGCGCGCAAGGCGTTTTATGGCCGCGTCCCGTTCCCCGTGGTGGAGCTGGACACCGGCATGGAGCTGCCGGCCGTCTATGAGTTTCGCGACCGCTACGCCCGGGAATGGGGCCTGGACCTCAGGGTCGAATCCTGCCCGCCGGTCGAGGATGTCGATCCCTCTTTGCCGCCGCTCGCCCGCGCCGCCGCGCGCAAAAGCGCGGGCCTCATGAATCTTATCCGCCGGGAAAAGCTTAACGGCGTCATTGTCGGGATCAGACGTGACGAACAATCCACCCGCGCCAAGGAACGGGTATTCAGCCCACGCGACGCCCAAGGCGATTGGGACGCGGGCCATCAGCCGGCCGAGTTCTGGGGTCATTACAAGGCGCGCGTGGCGGAGGGGGAGCATGTCCGCGTCCATCCGCTGCTCGGCTGGACCGAACTCGACATCTGGCGTTACACCAAGGCCGAGAATATCCCGGTCGTTCCCGCCTATCTGGCGCAAGACGGCGTGCGATATCGCTCGCTCGGCGAACGCAACATTACCCAGCCGATGGCCAGCACGGCCTCGTCCGTCGACGAGATCATCGCGGAATTGGAGCAGACAAAGACGCCCGAGCGCGCCGGTCGTACAATGGATCACGAGGCTGAGGATTCCTTCGAAAGGCTTCGCAACGGCGGTTATCTCTGATGGCCCCCGTCCTCGACGATCAGATCTTCGATCCGCTTCGGGTCGTCATCGTGGGCAATATGGATCATGGCAAGTCGACGCTGATCGGTCGGCTGCTGAACGAAGCGGGCGCCTTGCCCAAGGACCGCGTGACGGCCCTGGCCGAGATCAGCCGCAAGCGCGGGTTCGAACTGGAATGGGCGTTCGTCACGGATGCGCTTCAGGTCGAACGCGATCAGGGTTCGACGATCGACACCAGCGAGTCGGTGTTTCGCACGGCGCGGCGAACCTTTATCATCATCGACGCCCCTGGCCAGGATGAGTTCCTACGCAATATGGTAACCGGCGCCGCTTCGGCCGATCTCGCCATCGTGGTGGTGGACGCCGCGGAGGGCGCGCTCGATCAATCGCGCCGGCACCTTTATCTCCTGGCTTTGCTGGGGGTTCGCCGCCTCATCGTGGCGGTCAATAAGATGGACAAGGTGTTCCACTCGGCGGATTGCTTCGCCGCCGCGGCGAAAGAGATACGCGACTATCTACAGCAGATCGACATAGCCGCCACCGCGATCATCCCGATCAGCGCCAAGCACGGGGAGATGATCGCGGAGCGCTCGCCCGCCCTGTCATGGTATCACGGACCTACCTTGCTGGAGGCGCTCGATCGCATCGAGCCCGCGCCTTACGCGCCCGATGTTCTGCCGCTCAGGTTTTCCGTGCAGGACGTCTATCGTTTCGATGAGCGCCGGATTCTGGCGGGTCGCGTGGAAAGCGGCGTTCTGCGCGTTGGCGATGCCCTCTGCTTCGCGCCCAGCGGCGCCGTCGCCAAGGTCGCGTCGATCGAGGACTGGAACCAGCCGACCCGGCGGGTCATGGCGAGCGCGGGCGATTCCATCGGCATTACTCTTGATCAGCGCGTAGTTGTGGAGCGCGGCGCCGTCGCCGCTCCGGCGGCGGAGCCGATGTCGCTCGCGCGTCGGGTCAAGATGCGGATATTTTGGCTAGCCGCCGAACCTCTGGTAACCGGGCGCAACCTGATCCTCAGGCTGGCGGCGGGCGAATATCGAGCGGTGGTCCGGTCCATCGACGCGGTGATCGATCTGCGCACCCTGGACCGCCGCGGCGCCGACCGCGTCATGACCAACGATGTCGCCGACATCGTTCTCGAGGCCGCGGACCTGGTTCCGGTCGATCGCTATACGACCCTTCCGCGCACCGGCCGCGCCGTTCTGATCAGCGGCGACGACGCCGTCGGCGGCGCGGTCGTTCTGGATTTCGTGGAGGTTCTCAAGATCGCGCCGTCGCCTACGACCGCGCGCGGCGTCTCCCGCGCCGAGCGCGAGCAGCGCCATCGCCATCGTGGCGCCGTTCTGTGGCTGACCGGATTGCCGGGCTCCGGTAAGTCTACCCTCGCCGCCGCGCTGGAGCGAGCGTTGTTCGAGGGCGGCATGCACGCCGTGGTGCTCGATGGCGATCTCGTGCGGCAGCGCCTGTCATACGATCTGGGTTTCACGCCGGAGGACCGCAGCGAGAATACACGTCGCATGGCGGAGGCGGCCAAGTTGCTGTCCGATGCCGGCAATATCGCGATCGCGGCGCTGGTGTCGCCGACCCGCGCCGACCGCGCCAGGGCGCGCGCTATCGTCGGCGAAGGTTTCGCTGAGATTTACGTCCGCGCCGACCCGGCGCTTTGCGAGCAGCGGGACCCAAAGGGGCTCTACGCCCGAGCTAGACGGGGCGAAATACTTTTCTACACCGGCGTCGACGCTATCTATGAAGCTCCTGACGCGCCGGACCTTGTCGTCGATACCGGGAAGCTGAACCTCGCCGAGTCCGTCGACCGCCTTGTCGGCTTCGTCGACGCCCGATTCCACGACCCCCGAATCGACCAGCAAGGCGCCGAGCCCGAATGGAGCGTATAGCGGCGCCTCGCTTATGAATCGGTTCGGGCTTGCGTCTCCGACGTCGAAAGCCTTTGCCTTTACCGCTCGTCTTCATGCATCGTTTCAACCTGTGAGCCATCAATGATGAAAATCCGTATCCGCGCCGCGATTGCCGCCATGTGCCTGTCCCTCGTGGCCGCGACCGGGACTCGCGCCGCGACGACACTCTTGAACGTTTCCTATGACCCCACGCGGGAATTCTATGCCGCCTTTGACGCAATGTTCGCCGATGTTTGGAAAAATCGGACGGGCGAGGTCCTCACCGTGCAGCAATCGCATGGCGGCTCGGGCAAACAGGCGCGCGCGGTGATCGACGGTCTGGAGGCCGATGTGGTCACATTGGGCATCCCGACGGACATAGACGCCATCGCCGCCCAGGGGTTGATCGCCAAGGATTGGATGACGCGCCTGCCCGACGACAGCGCGCCCTACACGTCCACCATTGTCTTCCTGGTTCGCAAGGGCAATCCCAAGGGCATTAAGGACTGGGGCGATTTGACAAGGCCGGGCGTCAGCGTCGTGACGCCAAACCCAAAGACCTCTTCCGGCGGGCAGATGGCCTATTTGGGGGCCTGGGGCTGGGCGCTCGACCAATTCGGCGCCGACCCTGCCAAGGCCAGGGATTTCGTCACCAAGCTTTACAAGAACGTGCCGACCCTCGACAGTGGCGCGCGCGGCGCCACCATTACCTTTACCCAGCGCGATGTCGGCGACGTCTTGCTGGCGTGGGAAAACGAGGCCTTCCTCGCCATCAAGGAAGCGGGCCCGGATCGATATGAGATCGTGGTTCCACCGGAAAGCGTGCTCGCCGAGCCATCGGTCGCCGTGGTCGACGAGGTGGTGGACCACAAGGGCACGCGCAAGGTCGCGGAGGCCTATCTGAAATATCTCTACGATGACGCCGCGCAGGATCTGGCGGCGAAATGGTATTACCGGCCTCGTTCCCCGGTGGTCGCCGCGCGCTACGCCGGCCAGTTTCCCGCATTGAAGCTTTTCACGGTGCCGGAAAAATTCGGCGGCTGGGAGGCCGCGCGGGCGACCCATTTCGCCGATGGCGGCGTTTTCGACCAGATCTATCAGCCGGGCGCGCGATGACGGCAACGGCCGGCGCATGGCGGCTCCACCGATGGAGCGTCCTGCCCGGCTTCGGCCTGGGTCTCGGTTTCACGCTGTTCTATTTGTCGCTGATAGTGCTGATCCCGCTTTCGGCTCTTGTGCTCAAGGCGTCCGAGCTCGATATGGCGTCGGCTTGGCGCGTGCTGGCCTCGCCGCGCGTCTTCGCCGCCTTTCGCCTGACCTTTTTGGCGTCGGCGGTCGCGGCGCTGGTCAATTCCATCTTCGGCCTTGTCATCGCGTGGCTGCTCGTCCGCTATAGATTCTGGGGCCGGCGCATTGTCGATGCTCTGGTCGATTTGCCGTTTGCATTGCCTACTGCGGTCGCCGGCGTTTCGCTGGCCGCGCTGATGGCGGGTAACGGGTGGGTCGGTTCGATGTTCGCCCCGTTCGGCGTTCAGATCGCCTATGCCCCGCCGGGCATCGTCATCGCGCTGATCTTCGTCGGCCTTCCCTTCGTCGTCCGCACGGTCCAGCCGGTGCTTCAGGATTTCGAGCCCGAACTGGAGGAGGCGGCGGCGACGCTGGGCGCGGATCGCTGGGTCACCTTCATCAGAGTCATTTTCCCGGCCCTCGCCCCGGCGATGCTGACCGGGTTCGCTCTCGCCTTCGCCCGCGCGACGGGAGAGTACGGGTCCGTGATCTTCATCGCCGGTAATCGTCCCGGCCTGACCGAGATCGTACCGCTGCTGATCGTGATCAAACTCGAGGAGTTCGATTATCGCGGCGCCTCGGTGATCGCGGTCGCGTCGCTGGCCGTTTCGTTTTCGATCCTTATGGCCATTAACCTGCTGCAACGTCGCCTGGGACAGCATCGTGGCCGGGGATAGCGCCGCCGCCGCGCCCCCGGAACGGCTGGCGTTGCGGGACCCGCGCTGGGCGCGCTGGGCAATTTTCGTCGGCGGCATCGGCTTCCTTGCGCTCTTCGTCGTGCTGCCGCTGGCGGCGGTCGCGGTCGAGGCGCTGCGCAAGGGTTTTGGCGCCTATTTCAGCGATCTCGGCGATCCCGATACCATCTCCGCCATCCATATGACGTTGACGGTGGCGGCCATCGCGGTGCCGCTCAACTGCGTCTTCGGCGTCGCCGCCGCCTGGACGATCGGCAAGTTCGCGTTTCGCGGCAAGACCCTGCTGCTCTCGCTGATCGACGTGCCGTTTTCGGTCTCGCCGGTTATCTCCGGCATGCTGTTCCTGCTGCTCTTCGGATTGCAGGGCTGGTTCGGGCACTGGCTGCGCGAGCACCATTGGAAGATCGTCTTCGCGCTCCCCGGCCTGGTTCTGGCGACCATGTTCGTTACCTTGCCCTTCGTCGCGCGCGAACTGATCCCACTGATGCAGGAGCAAGGCGCCGACGAGGAGGAGGCTGCCCGTATGCTGGGCGCCGGGGGATTGCGCGTGTTCTGGAGCGTCACCCTACCCAACATCAAATGGGCGCTGCTTTATGGCGTTCTGCTGTGCAATGCGCGCGCCATGGGTGAATTCGGGGCCGTGTCGGTCGTGTCCGGCCATATTCGCGGCCTGACCAACACACTGCCGTTGCAGGTCGATATTCTATACAACGAATATAACATGGTCGCGGCCTTCGCGACCGCGTCGCTCCTGGCGGGGCTGGCGCTGGTGACACTCGTCGTCAAATCTTTCCTGGAATGGCGCTACGCGGATCAGCTCGCCCTTACGCGGCGATAACGGTGGGATCGCGATGACGATCGAGGTCAAGAACGTTTCCAAATCCTTCGGCGCCTACAATGCGCTGGCGAATGTCAGCCTGACAGTCCATGACGGGGAGCTTTTGGCGCTGCTCGGGCCGTCAGGTTCCGGTAAGACGACCCTCCTGCGCATCATCGCCGGCCTGGACCGTCCGGATTCGGGTCAAGTTCTGATCGATGGGCGCGATTTGACCGAGCAATCCGTCCGCGACCGGCGGGTGGGCTTCGTATTCCAGCATTATTCTCT
>CAJCJC010000004.1 GCA_903970575.1 Alphaproteobacteria bacterium | reverse complement strand
CGACCGCGACGCCATGGCGCCGGGCGACCCGCCTGAGATCGAACAGACGATCGTCGACGCTGGTCAGGTCCTGGCCACCCGCCTCGAACAGGCCCGCCTCGGCTTCGATCGCGGACACGGCCTCGCCGATTTCGATCGCGGCGGCGTCCAGCGCCGCGATGATCCGGTCGAACGCGCCGGCCGCCCGATCGGCGACGCGTTCGAGCGCGCGCCGCGCGACCGAAAGCGACAGCTCCACCCCCCGGTCGCCGGCCAGTTCCCGCTGCGCGGTGCTGAGCCCGTCGAGCAGTTTCTCGCGATGTTGAAGCCGCTGCCGCGCCTCGGTCAGTTCCGCCTCCTCGGCCGGCTTCGGCGCCAGAAGTTCAAGCTCGTCCAGCGCGTCGCGCAGAAAATCCTCTTCCGTCCGCGCCGCATCCGCGTCCGCGATCAATTGCGCCCGCGCCGCCTCGGCCGCCGACCAGTCCCGCCAGGCGCGCGCGACCGCGTCGATCAGCCTCGAATTGCCGGCATAATTATCGAGGACGACGCGATGGGTCCGCTGATCGAACAGCCCATGCGTATCGAACTGCCCGTGAATTTCGACCAGCGTATCGGCGAGACGGCGCAGCAAGCCCGCCGAGACCGGCTGATCGTTGACGAAGGCGCGACTGCGGCCCTCGACCCCGACGGTTCGTCGAATGACCAGCTGCGACTCGGCCGGCATATCCTGCTCGGCCAATATCGCGAAAGCGGGATGGGTATCGGGTAGATGAAATTCCGCCGTCACCGCCGCCTGCTGCGCGCCCTGGCGGACCAGGCCCGCCTCGGCCCGCGTGCCGAGCGCGAGAGCCAGCGCATCGAGCAGAATGGACTTGCCGGCGCCGGTCTCGCCCGTCAACACGGTGAGCCCGGGCGAAAAGCTCAGCGACAAGCGCTCGATCAGAACGACGTCGCGGATCGACAGACCGGCGAGCATCCTTCAGGTCGGCTAATAGAACAGCGAATCCCAGATACGGGTGACGACACCCTTATCCTCGGGATGCGTAATCTCGGCGCCCGGCGTCATCAGCCCATAGGCCTGCTTGTAATAGTCGGAATTCGGATAGTTAAAGCCCAGCACCGCCGCGGATTTCTGCGCCTCGGGCTTCAGCCCCAGCTCCAGATAGCATTCGACAAGCCGCTCCAGCGCCTCCGGAACGTGGCTTGTGGTCTGGAAACGGTCGACGACGGTTTTGAACCGGTTGACGGCGGCGATGTAATTGCCCTGGCCTTCGTACCAGCGGCCGATATCCATCTCCTTGGCGGCGAGGTGGTCGCGCGTCAGGTCGAGCTTGTAAAGCGAGTCATGGGCGTATTCCGAGTCCGGGAAACGCCGGATGACTTCGGTGAAGCCTTCATAGGCTTGCTGGCTCGCCCGCTGATCGCGGCGGATATCGGCAATTTGCTCGTAATAGCAGATCGCCCGCATGTAATAGGCGTAATCGACATGTGGATTGCCGGGGTGCAATTCGATGAACCGGGTCAGCGCGTCGATCGCGTCGTCATAGCGCAGCGCCTCGTAATACGCATAGGCGGCCATCAGCTGCGACCGCGTCGCCCAGATCGAATAGGGATGCTGCTGCTCGACCGCGTCGAATATCTTGGCGGCGGTCGTATAATTCTCATCGGCCATCTGGTCCTTGGCGGCCTTATACAGCTCGGCCACGGATCGATCGCCTTTCAGCGGGTCGTCTTCGGAGCAGGCGGATAACGACAGCCCGGCGGCGACCGCGAGCATAGCCAGGGACGCACGGAGAGGAATCGTGCGAAGCAATTGGAAACAAACAGTCATGGCGAATCCAAAAGACGCGAACGGCCGCGGAAGAAGGTCCATGGCAGTTCTATAGCACGGTGAGGCGCCACGTCGGCAATGGTGAGATGAGAGACGACGGGTGAGACGAGATACGATGGGAAGAGGGCCGATCCGGCGCGGGGCCGGAATTTGCGGGCTGGATTATCAGGCTGTCGCCTGCAGAACGGCCTCGTCGTCCCAGTCCTCGGCCCAATCGTCGCTGACGCTGTCGTCATCGATCAGGGTCCAGGCGCTTTCATCGGCGAAAAGCGCGCGCAGCAACTGAATGTTAAGCGCATGGCCGGACCGGACGCCCAGGAAACGCCCTTCCACGACGCCGCCGGCAAGATACAGGTCCCCAACGGCGTCGAGCATTTTATGGCGCACGAACTCATCGCCATAGCGCAGGCCCTCACTGTTGAGGACCCGGTTTTCACCGATCACCACCGCGTTCTCAAGCGAGCCGCCCCGGGCGAGACCGGCCTTGCGAAGATGCTCGACTTCCTCGGCGAAACCGAACGTCCGGGCGCGGGCCAGATCGCGCTTGAACGCGCCCTCGCTCAGAACCACGGATTTCTCCTGGCGTCCGATCGCCGGGCTGGCGAAATCCAAGGCGAAATCGATCGAAGCGACGGAGGACGGCATAAGAGTGGCGCTGGAATCGCCGGCGGAAACCGAAACCCGCTTCAATATCTTAATCCGCTTTCTAGGCGCGCTCTGCTGGGCCACGCCGGCGCATTCGATCAGGAAAACGAACGACTCGGCGCTGCCGTCCATGATCGGGACTTCGGGGCCGTCGATCTCGACCGTGGCGTTATCGATCCCGGCGCCGGCGAAAGCCGCCATCAAATGCTCGACCGTGCCCACAACCACGCCGTCGGCATTGCCGATCACCGTACACAGTCGCGTATCGACCACATGGCTCCAGCTTGCGGGGATGACCGCGCCCATGCCGGCGAGGTCGGTGCGACGAAACTGAATGCCGGTATCGACCGGAGCGGGGCCGATCCGCAGATGGGCGCGCCGCCCGGAATGCAAACCAACCCCGACGCAATCGATCCAGGTCTTCAGGGTCTGTTGGCGCCGCGTTATCGAAGGCATCGAAGGCTGAGGCAAAATCACCCATCCTTGGGATCGTTATTGGCTCGAACCGACGCAAGCGATGCGTCCGTGTTCGACTATGAGTTAAGAGCCGGCGGACGGAAGGGCAAATCACTTCTTGTTACCGATTGTTACGACGGGGAATAATATCGGTGACAGTTTACTTTTATCGGTCGCTCCAATATCGGTGACAGTTTACTTTTATCGGTCGCTCCGCCATGGTCCCGTCATGGCTCGCATCGCTCGTCTCGTTCTGCCCGGCGTTCCGCACCACGTCACCCAGCGCGGCAATCGTCGTGGGACGACGTTCTTCGGCGACGACGATTACCGGCTCTACCGCGCGTTGCTGGCCGAATCGGCAGCCAAGGCGGGCGCGGAGGTGTGGGCGTATTGTCTGATGCCGAACCATGTGCACGTCATTCTCGTCCCCTCCGACGCGGACGGCCTTCGCCGCACGTTCGCGGAACTGCATCGCCGCTATACGGCGCACGTAAACGCCCGCAACCGCTGGACGGGCCATTTGTGGCAAGGGCGGTTCGGTTCGGCGGCGATGGACGAGGCGCATCTGTTCGCCGCCGCCCGCTATGTATCGCTCAACCCGGTGCGGGCGCGGCTGGCGGCGCGGGCGGAGGATTGGCCGTGGTCGAGCGCGCGGGCGCATCTGGCGGGACGGAGCGACGGGGTCGTCAACGTCGCGCCGCTATTGGCGCGAATCGACGATTTCGCGGCTTTCCTGTCCGAACCGTTCGACGAAGACGCCGCCTATCTGGCGCTCCGCCGGGCCGAGACGATTGGCCGTCCGCTGGGCGACGCCGACTGGATCGCCCATCTGGAGCGCGCGCACGGCCGCACGCTCGCGCTCCGCAAACGCGGCCGGAAGCCGAGAGAGCAGGCGGCGTCAATGAACGAGGATTTATTAAGTAAACTGTCACCGTAATTCGGA
>CAJCJC010000003.1 GCA_903970575.1 Alphaproteobacteria bacterium | reverse complement strand
CCGATAGCGACGCCCGGCATGAACAGCGCGAACAACCCGATCAGGATGGCGAGAATTCCCCGCAAACCCACCGTCCACCAGTCGAGCGCCAGGGTATGGCCGCCCGTTTGGATAACGCCGATCGTCAGTTTCGCCATCGTCATTCTCCCTTGAAACGACGCATTATTTCGAAGTCCGGCATGCGCCTGACCGCAATCGAGATCGCCGCCCGATATGTCGGGTGGCGCCGGCCGCGTTCAAGCCGGGGCGGACGGTTCAGGCGGAGCATACGAAATGAATTCAAGCAAACTCCCGTCCGGGTCGCGAAAATAGACGCTCTGCCCCAGCCCGCGCGCGCCGAAGCCGCGTTGCGGTCCCTCGTCGATCGCGACCCCATGGCGTTTTAGATGCGCGACCGCGCCGTCGATCGGGCCCGGCCATTCGAAGCAAAGATCGCTGCCGCCCGGCGGAACCGCGATTCGCGCCACCGGCTTGGCGTCGAGCCCCGGTCCATGGACATTCAACTGCGCGTCGCCGAACCGATACATATGGATTCCCGCCACCCCGACAAGCTCGGCGCCCAGCACGTCGCGATAAAACGCGTCGGAAACCGCCCTGTCCGAAACATGCACCACGCTATGATCGAGTTTGAATGTCATGGTTACCCCGCAGAGCCTCGTAGGATGGGTTTCGCTACGCTCTACCCATCCTACATAGAGACGTAAGGTCGTACGAAACAACTTAAAGGAAACCAAAACGATGGCGACGATACGGGATCTGGTCGAGGAATGGCGCGCCATGAAGGCGAAGCTGGAGCAACAACTGCAATTGATCGACGACGATTTTCATCACAAGCATGGCCCCGTTCCCAGGGAAACGATCCGGCGCTGGATCGTCGAACTCGATGACCTGATCATCAAATATGCGTTCGAAATCTGATCCGCATCGGCATGGCGCCCCAACAAAAATGTTGCGATGCGGCGACGACCGGGCCATACACCGTCCTCGCGCGTCCACACCGTTCAATATTAGTCTTTAGCGCCAATAGACTAGTCCAACCGGACCAGGTTTGCCGCGACAATATTGCAGTGCACAATTTATTCCGCATCTGCTAACATGCGCTTTGTTGGACATTCAGATACGGAGTTTACAATGAAGTTTTCCCATATGGCGCTACCTGTCGCCGTCGCGGTTTCCCTCCTGGGTTCGGTCGCAAAAGCCGATGTCGCCTATTTCGCGTCGGTAGACATGGCGCAGACCGCCTGCGGCGCCGACAAGGTGGTCTGGATCGATCTCGATCGCGGCCGCTATTACAAGGTCAACCAGGGCAGCTTCGCCAAGACCCCGAACGGGATCTACGCCTGCGAGCAGGCCGCCCACGCCAAATATCGCGAAGGCAAGTCCGAGCAGACCGCCGTCGCGACGAAGTAACTGCATTTGGGCTGGGGCGATCCGCACGCGGATCGCCCCGTCACCTTTATGTCAATAGGCGCGGCTTAAAAAACACTTGACGCGCGCTCGATCGTTCTTACTATGTTCGACATGTCGAACAAGCCCTTTAGACCGACGCACACGAATCGCGATTTCCCCACGGATGATGGCGGCGGGAACCTCCCCGAGCCAAATCTGGCCCAATTGGGGGAGTTGGCGCGACTGCGCAGGCTCGCGATCAGCCAAGCCGAGAGTCTGAGGCCCGTGGAGGGCGGCGGCCTCAGCGAAGCCGCCTTGCGCATGATCGGGCCGGATAGCGACGTGATCAGCGAATTCATCCGCCTCGCGTCGATCGTTCGTCAGGTTGTCGCTCTGGAGATGGAGGTCGAGGGGACGCCGCTCAGCCCCAGCGACGATCCGTCGGACGATCTCGATGAGTCCAATCGCGGCCCGATCGATCAGGTTGTGGCCAAAATCCGCAAATCGCTTGGCGCCGAGCCGCCGACGGACGATCCCTTCGCAACCCCGACGCCAAGGCTCCGCTTCGTCGCGTCAAGCGCCAAGAAGGGCGCGGAGCACGGCCCCGCCCAAAAGCCGGCGAAGGATATCCTGGTGCGGACGACGCATATCGGCAGCCGGACGGTACACTGACACGCTTCAGCGCGCCGGCCTTGTATGCTGCGTCTTGAACGTTTGAGCCCCATGCTTGCGCCCCGTGCGCAGCCCCTCGCCGCCCGCCCGGCCCGTTCCCGGCGGCTGCGCCAACGGAATCAATTGGTGTTTCGCCGGCCCGATCAGATCGCCTCGGCCCATGGTTCTCAGCGCGTCGCGCAGCAGCGGCCAATTCTCCGGGTCGTGATAGCGCAGGAACGCCTTGTGCAGGCGGCGCTGGCGCAGCCCCTTGGCTGAGAACACCGCCTCTCCTCCCACCCGCCGCAGGGGCCGCAGCGGGTTCAGCCCCGTGTGATACATCGTGGAGGCCGGCGCCATAGGCGAGGGCAGGAAGGTTTGCACCTGGTCGGCGCGGAACCGGTTCTTCTTCAGCCACAGCGCCAGATTCATCATGTCCTCGTCGCTGGTGCCGGGGTGGGCCGCGATGAAGTAGGGGATCAGGTACTGTTCCTTGCCCGCTTCAGCCGAATAGCGTTCGAACAGGGCCTTGAATTCGTTGTATGCGCCCATGCCCGGCTTCATCATCTTCGACAAGGGGCCAGCCTCGGAATGTTCCGGCGCGATCTTGAGCAA
>CAJCJC010000002.1 GCA_903970575.1 Alphaproteobacteria bacterium | reverse complement strand
CGACGCCGCGCTGGCGGCGCAGCGCCGGCTGCATCTGGCGCACCAGGCCTTCGCCCTTTCGATCGAGGCGTTCCGCGCGCCGCTGGAACATTACGACGCCGCGCTCGAGTCGCTGTGGGGCGACCTCAACGAGGCGGCGGCGCTCGAATCGCTGCGCGAACTTTTGACCGGCGCCGGCGGCGGCCGGCGCAACTATCAGGCCCCCGTCAGCTATCGCATCGTACCGCGTGTCCTTGGCCACGCCCATCGCGCGATGATGGCGGCCGAGCATGCCGCGACCGTGTCGCTGTCGTCCATTTCGGACAACCCTGTCTATCTCGCGCCCGACAATACCTATCCCCATGGGCGCTGCATCAGCACCGGCGGCTATCACAACGCCATGGCGGCGCCGGCGCTCGACGATCTGGCGGCGATCTGGGCCGATATCTGCCTGCTCTGCGACCGGCAAAGCGCCAAGCTGCTAAATGGGCGGGTCTCGCAACTGCCCGATCTGCTGCTGATCGGGCGGCAATCCGGGGAAAGCGACGGGCGGGGCCATATCGGCTACGTGCCGATGGCGGTCGCGGGCTATATCGAACTCGCCAAGGCGGCGGCGCAGCGAACCTTCATCCCCGGCAGCGATTCGGCGGCGTCCGGTCAGGATGATGTGGCCTCGCCGGTTTTCCTGGCCTGGACCAAGGAGGAAAGGGCGGGGCGCTGCGTCGACGCCTCGCTCGCCATGCTCGCGGTCGTCGCCTCCCAGGCGCTCTATGTCACCAACCGTCAGGCCCCGCCGGCCTTGCGCGGCTTCACCGACATGGTCCGCGCCTACGTGCCGCCGTTGATAGAGGACCGCGTATTGGGCCCCGAACTGGGCCGGTTGGCCGACGCGTTCACCGCCCGCGTCTTCGCGGCGGACGAAGATGTGGAGCAGGTCGCCGCATAGCAGCTAGGAGCGTTACGCTTTCCGCGTGACGTTGCTATCGTAACGCGATGAACATCGACGCATTTCGCCGCCACTCCACCGCCATCGAAAACGCGGTTCTTGACGAGTATCGCGAGGGGCGGATCGGCCGGCGTGACCTTCTGCGCTACGCCAGCGTCCTCGGGATGCCGCTTCCTCTTATTGGCGCGGCGCCCGCGCGGGCCGCCGGCAAAGGCGGAACGGTGACTGTGGGTATGACGGTCCCATCCGGGCAGATCGATCCGCTGACCGTCGCCGACACCGGCGGCATTTGCATGCTGTCGCAGACCGGGGAATATCTGGCGGTGTCCGGCCCGGATTTGCGGCTTCAGCCGGTGCTGGCCGAAAGCTGGAAGCCGAATGAGGACGGTAGCGTCTGGACGTTCAAGATCCGCGCCGGCGTCAAATTCCATGACGGGCGGGTCATGACCGCCGCCGATGTCGTCGCGACGATCGACCGGCTTGCGGACCCGGCCAACGGCTCCGTCGCGCTATCGGCCTTCGCTGGCGTGCTGTCCAAGGGCGGCAGCCGGCAAATCGATGACCGCACGGTCGAATTCCATCTCGACGCGCCGAACGGCAGTTTCCCCTATCTGGTGTCATCCGACAATTATAACGCGATCATCCTGCCTGCCGATTACGCCGGCGGTTTCGAGGCGAACTTCAACGGCACCGGGCCGTTCCGCCTGGAGAAATTCACCCCCAAGGCCCGCGCCTCGTTCGTGCGGAATGACGATTACTGGGGCGACAAGGCGATCCCCGACCGCACGCTGTTCATCTTCTATGACAGCATCCAGGCGCAGGTGCTGGCGATGCAGGGCGGGCAGCTTGACGTGCTGCTCCACGTCCCGGTCCAGGGCAGCCAGGCATTACTGGCCGACCCGAACCTCGACATAGTGACTTTGCGTTCCAGCGCGCATGAAGAACTTCATATGCGCACCGACAAGCCGCCCTTCACGGACAAGCGCGTTCGCCAGGCGATCGCGCTCTGCCTCAACCGCGAAAACCTGGTCAAGGGCCTGTTCCGGGGCATGGCCGCGCGCGGCAATGACAGCCCGTTCGCGCCTGTCTTCCCGGCGACCGATCCCACCGTTCCGCAGCGCGAGGAGGATTTCCGGCAGGCGAGGGAACTCCTCGCCGCCGCCGGCCTGGCGGGCGGGTTCAAGGCCACTCTGACCACCGAGCGTTTCCAGGAAATCCCGGATTACGCCGTCGTGATCCAAAACGCCGTCCGCAAGATCGGCATCGATCTGACCCTGAATGTCGAGGACCAATCCGCCTATTACGGCCGCGCGACCTTCGGCCAGTCCGACTGGCTCGATTCCGACATGGGGATCGAGGATTACGCCCATCGCGGCGTGCCGAACACGCTCCTGACCGCGACCCTGGGTAGCAACGGCGCCTTCAACGCCGCCCATTTCAAGAACCCCGAATACGACCGCCTCGTCGCCACCTACATCGCCGCCCTCGACCCTGCCGCCCAACGCGACGCCGCCGGCCGAATTCAGCGCCTGCTGCTGGACGAAACCCCCGTCATCGTCGCCTATTTCTTCGACTGGCTCTCGATCACCGCCAAACGCATCACCGGCGTCCGCCCAACGGCGACCGGGCAGTTGTTTTTGGATCAGGCGCGGGGGTAGCGTGGAATTGATATAAACATCGGGGTCGAAGTAAGAGCGGTTGTTCAGATCCCGCTTACGGCAAGTTGTACCAGATCGACCGCCCGCCGCCATGGCGGGCCAACAGGCGTTTACCCACCAGCGACGTGAATGTCGCTTTCAACGTGTTAGGGCTGGCGCCGGTCTCGCGGACCATATCGACGTTGACCGCACCCCTTTATATACCCGATTGGACCGGAATATCCGACGCAATATCGATGGACGGGAGACGGGGTAGTAACATTTATACGACATGAATTTGCTGTTGCGCCCAGGAGCATCCCCCGTGACTATCACCACCCTATCCAGCCGAGAGTTTAATCAAGACACCGGCCGGGCCAAGAAAGCGGCGACGCAGGGGCCGGTTTTCATTACCGACCGGGGCAAGCCCGCCCATGTTCTGCTCAGCATCCAGGAATATCAGCGAATCACCGGCAAGCAACGGAGTATCGTCGAGGCCCTGTCCATGCCGGGGCTCGGGGATATCGATTTCGATCCGCCGCGCTCGCGTGAACTCGCCCGGCCAGCCAATTTGTCATAATGTTCCTGCCTGAATTCGCGGATCGAACCCTGCCGGTCGACAGGGCCGTTGCGCTTCGCTGCGTGCCCCTTCATGTACCGGGCCCGCGCCGCGAGCGCGATGCGTTCATCGCGGCCACCGCGCTCGCGCATGGCATGACGGTGGTGACCCGAAATGTCGCCGATTTCGCGCCGACCGGCGTGCCGCTCTTGAATCCGTGGCTGTAATCCTTGGAACGGCAATTTTCCAGGAACGCCGCTCACTTCGCCTCGGCCACCGCCCTTCTGATTTCCGCGCGCATCGCCTGAAGCGGCCATTCGTTCCGGCCGAACAGCAGCTTCGGCACGGCGCCGGATTTCAGCGCCGCATGGGCGGTGGTGACGCCATAGGGGAAATCCTGTTTCTGCACCACGCTATGCGCGCTTTCCCAAATGCGTTCGAACAACGCCGCGTTGGCGGGGACGGACAAATCCATGCGGCTGTAGCAGCCGTGGCGCACGATCGTCTTGTCCACGCTAAGCGGCACGATCTGAAAGAACTCCAGCACCTGCGGCGTGTTGATCATGATCGTGCCGGGGAAAAGCACGTATTTTACATGGATGTAGTTCTCGGGAACCCATTCGTCGACCGGCCGCGCCGCCAGCTCGGTCCCGATCGTGCGCAGTGACGTGGCGGTGCGCAGATGGCGGCCCAGCATATCCACGGTATTGACGTTGCCGTTGTAATACTGGGCCAGATTATCCTTGTGCGCGTAATTGAAATGATAGGATTCGAGGAAGGTCTCCAGC
>CAJCJC010000001.1 GCA_903970575.1 Alphaproteobacteria bacterium | reverse complement strand
GGCCGGCGCCTGCGCCAGGGCCGATCCGGCTGCGATGGGCGCGATTAGCGCCAGGGTGATGACCAATCGACGGAGGGCGGTCGCGGTCAAATCTGAAATGCGCTGCATGGTTCCACTTTCGCTGTTGGTTCGTAACACATCTTCACTAAAGCCGGACAAAAAACGAGTTTGCTGCCTATTGCATTGACACTCGCTTGTCCAGCCCCGTTAGCCTTCAATCTTGCTCAGCGACGGATCGATGCGCCCGCTGCGTTCCAAATCGGAAATGCAGCGCATCACGGCGATCCGCCCCTGGGAATTGCCCCGTTCCGCAACGAAAACGCCGCGAAATATAAAGCGATGAACCGCGGCCATTTCTAGCCGCGGTTCAACTTCCCTGACATTGCCCCTGATAAAGCGATCATCCATACGATCAGTTCACCTGACCAGGACGGAGCGCTCCCTGCCACCACCAAGGTCCGAATTGTCATGTCTTTAACTGTCATGGCATTTTCGTCTTGGGCAACTTTGATTACCGCCGATTAATCCCGTTGCCCATCCCGAGAGTCAAGAGCGTTTTGACTTGAACCTTGGCGGACCAGAACAATTTCCTAGGGCTTTTTTTGGAATAACCAAGAACGCGGCCAGGCGCGAAATACGCCTCGCTCCTACGCGACCGATCTGCTAGGCAGCGCCGAGCAACGGCGGCGCCAAGGCTCCGCGCCCACCCAGAAAGGTCCTCATTATGCGATCCGCTTTTGCAGCCATGCTTGTCGCCGGCCTCGCCCTGAATGGAATCTCGGGATGCGCATCCACGAGCGGCGCGCCCGATCGCCGTCTCGAGCAGGTCGTAGCCTCTCCGGACCGAACGCCAAGCATGGCCGCCAGAGATGGCGCCCGGCACCCTGTACAGGAGCTGGAGTTCTTCGGGATCAAGCCGACCATGACGGTGGTCGAAATTTGGCCCGAGGGGGGATATTGGACTGAAATTCTCGCCCCTTACCTCTATCCGGATGGCAAATACATCGCCGCCGGGATGCCCAGGTCCATGAGCCCGGGCGTGGCCAAGATGGACGACGCCTTCCAGGCGAAGCTCGACGCCGCCAAAGCGCGCTATGGCGCCGTGACAGTCACGGATTTCTACAAAGACAGCTATGACATCGCGCCGCCGGGATCGGCGGACATGGTGGTCACGTTCCGCAATCTGCACAACTGGATGGCGCGGGGCTGGGCCGACGCGGCCTTTGCCGCGTTCTTCAAGGCGTTGAAACCGGGCGGCGTATTAGGCGTGGAGGAGCATCGCGGCCGCACGGACCAGCCGCAGGACCCGGAGGCGAAGTCAGGCTATGTGCGGCAGGATTACACGATCGCGATGGCCGAGAAGGCTGGCTTCAAGCTGGTTGGTTCGTCCGAAATGAACGCCAACCCCAAAGATACGAAGGATTACCCGGAGGGCGTGTGGACATTGCCGCCCAGCTATACCCTGGGAGAAAAGGACCACGCGAAATACGAGGCTATCGGCGAGGCTGACAATTTCGTGTTGAAATTCGTGAAGCCGCTGAAATAGCCGCTTTGTCCGCCGCCAACCGGTAAGGTTCAGCGCTCCAAACACATAGCGATGCCCATGCCGCCGCCGATGCAGAGGGTTACCAGGCCTTTATGGGCTCCGCGCTTGGCCATTTCATGCAGCAGGGTGACGAGAACCCGCGCGCCTGAAGCGCCGATGGGATGACCGAGCGCGATCGCGCCGCCATTCACGTTCACCTTCTCCGCCGGCAGCCCGAGCGTCTTTGCGACCGCGCAGGATTGCGCCGCGAAGGCCTCGTTGGCCTCGATCAGGTCCAGATCGGCGACACTCCAACCCGCTTTCGCCAACGCCGCCTGGGACGCGGGAATGGGTCCGACGCCCATGATCGACGGATCGACGCCAACCGTCGCCCAGGATGCGATACGGGCCAAGGGCTGTATGCCGCGGGCCTCAGCCTCTATAGCGCTCATCACCACCAGAGCCGCCGCGCCGTCATTGATGCCGGATGCGTTGCCGGCGGTGACGGTGCCGTCCTTGGTGAAGGCGGGACGCAGCTTGGCCATCGCCTCGATCGTCGCGCCGAAACGGGGATATTCGTCGGTGTCGATGATCTTATCTCCAGCCTTGCCGCCCGGAACCGTTACCGGAACTATCTCATCCTTGAAACGGCCCGACTTCACGGCCTGCTCGGCCTTGTTCTGGCTGGCGACCGCGAATGCGTCCTGCTCCGCCCTGGTGATCTGGTATTGCTGGGCCACGTTCTCGGCGGTAATCCCCATGTGATAGCCGTTAAATGCGTCCCACAGGCCGTCCTTGATCATGGTGTCGACGAATTCGGCCGGGCCCATCCTGACGCCCGCCCGCAGATAGGCGGCGTGCGGGGCGCGGGTCATGCTTTCCTGGCCGCCGGCGACCACGATGCGGCTGTCCCCCGAGCGGATCGCCTGATAGGCGAGAGCGACGGCGCGCAGCCCCGAACCGCATACCTGGTTGATCGTCATCGCCGTCGCTTCCTTTGGAATTCCGGCGGCCATCGCGGCCTGCCGCGCTGGATTCTGCCCCTCTCCGGCCGATAGGATTTCCCCCAGGACGACCTCCGAGACATCCGCCGCCGGAATACCCGCGCGCGCAAGCGCCGCCTCTATGGCGGCCCTGCCGAGCTCATGGGCGGAAAGTCCGGCGAATACGCCGTTGAACGCGCCGATCGGGGTGCGAACGGCGGAAGCGATAACGATGTCGGCCATGGAGAGTCTCCGGTTTAGCGGGTCCGTTCCTGGACGGCCGCGAGATCAAGCATTCAGTTAATTCCCAGGCTGTTTCGCTGGCAAGCGACGTCTCCGCATGACGCCTATTCCTATCAAGGGCTGTTCCGGGCGTTATCGGGCCGCGATCCACTCCGCGAGCGGACTCCACAACGCATCACGCGCACGACGTCCGACCACCATGCCGATATGGCCAAGGGGGACGTCAAGCCGATCGCATGCCGGCAGCACGTCGGCGAGCGACGCCGCCGAGGCGGGCGGCACGATGCGATCGCCGCTAGGCACGACGACAAGCGAAGGGGTCGCGAGGGTGGAAGGGTCGACGACGGCGCCGTCGATTCGCCAAACGCCGCGTCCGGTCGTGTTCCTTCCGTACCAACCGAGCAAAGCCTCGTCGGCGGCGGGAAGCGACAATGCGACGCCATCGTTCAGCCAGTCTTCAAGCGCCACGAAGGCCATCGCCTCAGGCGACTCAGGATCCATATCCGCGAAGCGGCGGAATTTTCGTAAGGCCACGATTGGATCCTGCGTCGTGAAAAGCGCCTGGATCATATCGATCGGCAACTCGCCCAAAGCGTGAAGAAAGGGACGCGCGGCGCCATAGAGCGCGGCGAGCGCGGCGCTCCGATCCGCGCCCTCGATCTGGAAATCCCATGGCGTCGCCAAAAGCGCGAGGGCTGCGACCGAAGCAGGACGGCGCAAAGCCGACGCCAACGCCAAAAGGCCGCCCATGCAGTAGCCAACCAGCACAGGAGGGCGCCCCGTCAAACGGAGCACCTCGTCGAGCGCCGGCTCCAGCCGCCGCCGGACGTAATCGCCAATATCGAATGCGCGCTCGACGGCGCCGGGGGCGCCCCACTCGATCCGGTAGGGATCGACGCCGTGATCCGCAAGCCACGAGAGCATGCCCCGACCGGGGATCAAATCCAGCACCCAACCGCGATTGAGCAGCGATGGAACGAACAGGGCCGGACTCTTAGGGGCGGCGTCCTCCGGCGCGCCATGACCCAGCGCGCCATGACGCAGCAGGGCCGTGGAGCCCCATCGCCGGACCACGCATTCATCCTCCGCTGGCCGCCGATAGGGATGAATGCGGTAAGCTTCTATTCCGTCAGCATAGGCGCCAGCCGCCTGAATGACGGCGCGATCGAGCGCCGCGCTAATCGCTGGCGGGTCGAACCGGGCGAGCTCCTCGGCGAGGCCGCGCGGCAGGCCGCGCCATAGCGGGCTTGGGATCGGACCCGATTTCCCGCTCGCGCCGGGGCTCGAGTCTGGATCCGACCTGGAACTCGGCCAGACGCCGTTCGAGATCGGCAACCCGGCCTTCGAGCTCATCAACGCGGCGGCCGCCAGGGTCAGATGAAGCGCGAAGGGGCGCGGGCTCATCCGGCGAGGGCTCCACGGATCCGGCGACATCAAGATCGGCTCCCGGCCGAGGCGCGAACGCCGTTAACAGTCGGGCCACCGCGGCGGCGGTTTCCGGCGCCGCCAAACTGGCGGACCAATGCTCCAGCCACAGGTCCAGATATTTGCGCGTTATGCGGGTAAGCTCGTCGCCGTCTTCCATGGCGCCCATCAGCTTGCGTTCCATAAGCTTGCCGATAGCATATTGCCGCGTCGCGGAGTATCCTTGCACCGATCCGCCCTACGTTGTCGCATGCTTCTCCGGTTTCGATGCTGAGTGTGCCCATGTCGGATGTCACGGAATCGGCTTTGGCTTTCGTCGCGCTGCCGATCATTGAGGAGGACCATTGATGGCTGAGACAGAAATCGCGGCCGCGCAGTCGAGCGCCGCCCCGGTGACCATCAAGAAGTACGCCAACCGTCGTCTCTACAATACAGCGACCAGCAGCTATGTCACGCTCGACACTCTGTGCCAAATGGTCAAGGACGGGACGGACTTCGTAGTGTTCGACGCCAAAACCGGTGAAGACATCACCCGGCAGGTCCTGACCCAGATCATAGTCGAGGAGGAAGGTAAAGGGCAGAATCTGCTGCCAATCAGCTTTATGCGCAAGCTGATAAGCTTTTACGGCGACAACATGCAATGGGCGCTGCCGAGCTATCTGGATCACTCCATGCAGTCTTTCAGTCGCAACCAGGAAAGAATGCAGGAGTATCTCTCGACCTCGATGGGCGGCATTTTCCCGTTCACCGCGCTCAATCAAATGGGCAAGCAGAACCGCGCGATGATGGAGCAGATGATGAAGATGTTCGCGCCTTTCGGCAGCCAGGAGGCTGAGGATTTGGATCCGGAAGTGCCCATATCTCCGGTTCCGCCCGCGCGAGAAATCGACGACCTCCGGCGGCGGCTCGACGAGTTGGAGCGGGAAATCGGCGGGATCGGCAAGCCGCAGACCAAGGCCTGAGCGCTGGACGCCGAAACTCGCCAGTCAGAACAGCCAGGGCGCGGC